>CALAVF010000377.1 GCA_937892315.1 uncultured Prevotellaceae bacterium
GAGATGCTGCAAGAGATTATCGAACAGGAGGACAAGCGGGCTCCTTACACAGACGACCAACTGGTGGAGGTGATGAAGAAAAGGGGAATGACGCTGGCTCGTCGAACCATCGCCAAATATCGTGTGGAGTTGGGCATCCCGTCAGTCAGCAATCGTCGTGGATGAACAGGGAGATAGTTTTGGGAGAGATAAATAAGAAAAGAAACACCAGATACGGAATATGAGTGATAAACAACTGATTCGAATGGCAAAAGTGCTTTCGTCGCTTTTCAACCCTTTGTACGCCCCGCTGTGGGTGTTCTTTGGGCTGTTCCTGTTCAGTTATCTGAAGATGTTGCCCTGGGGATATAAGTTGTTCATTGTCTGCATGGTGTATTTCTTCACTGTGTTTGTGCCGACCATCGGCATCACGCTCTTCCGCATTTTCAAGAAATGGACGCATCTGGAACTGAGCCACCGAGAGCATCGCCACATGCCTTACATCGTAGCATTGCTCAGTTACGCCACTTGTCTCACGGTGATGACGAAGATGAACACGGCGATGTTTTTCCGTGGGGTGGTGATGGCGGCACTGATATCCCAGATTATCTGCATCACTGTCAATGCGTGGTGGAAGGTCAGCACACACATGGTCGGCATGGGTGGTTTGGTTGGGGCACTCAACGCGTTCAGCATTTTGTTCTTCTACAATCCCGTGTGGCCTTTCTGCGGCTTGTTGATGCTTTCTGGGGCACTCGGCACCAGCCGAATCATTCTCCGTCAGCACAGTTTGGCTCAGGTGTTGGTGGGCTTTGGCATCGGGTACGCCTGTTCCATGACGTTTATCTTAATCAGTTGGATGTAATCAAAACGAGAAAATATGAAACCAATCGTATCAATTATCATGGGCAGCACGTCAGACCTTCCAGTCATGGAAAAGGCTGCCAAGTTCTTCGATGAAATGGAGATTCCTTTCGAAATCAACGCCCTTTCCGCCCATCGCACACCCGATGCTGTGGAAGCGTTTGCCAAAGGAGCGAAGGCTCGTGGCATCAAGGTCATCATTGCTGGTGCGGGAATGGCTGCCGCCTTGCCAGGTGTCATTGCCGCCAGCACCACACTCCCGGTAATTGGTGTGCCTGTGAAAGGCAGCGTGTTGGATGGTGTTGATGCTGTCTATTCGATGTTGCAGATGCCTCCGGGCATTCCAGTGGCGACTGTTGCCATCAATGGTGCCCTCAATGCAGGAATCTTGGCTGTGCAGATGCTCGCTCTGTCCGACGAGGCGTTGGCTGAAAAGTTTGCTGCTTATAAGAACGGTCTCCGCAAGAAGATTGAGAAAGCGAACGAGGAACTGAAAGAGGTGAAATTCGCCTATAAATGTAATTGATTGTCCACCCCTATAAAAAGATTCCGATGGCTTATCAGAGAAGAAAAACAATCTCCGTAAATGTTGGCGGTTTGATGCTGGGTAGCGAATACCCGATTCGTGTTCAGTCGATGGCAAACACTTCGACGATGGATACGGAAGGTTCCATCGCTCAGGCAAAACGCATTGTGGATGCTGGCGGTGAGGTGGTGCGTTTCACTACGCAGGGGCAGCGTGAAGCCCTCAACATGGCGAACATCAAAAGCGGATTGCGTGCGGCGGGTTACACGGTTCCGCTGGTTGCCGACGTGCATTTCAATGCTGCCGTTGCTGATACGGCTGCCACCATTTGCGAAAAAGTCCGTATCAATCCAGGCAATTATGTTGACCCTGCCAGAACCTTTAAGAAATTGGAGTACACAGATGCCGAATATGCCGATGAAATCGTGAAAATTGAAGAACGGTTAGTGCCGTTTCTCAACATCTGCAAGGAACACCACACTGCCATCCGCATTGGCGTGAATCATGGCTCTTTGAGTGACCGAATCATGTCGCGATATGGCGATACGCCTGAGGGTATGGTGGAGTCGTGCATGGAATTTTTGCGAATCTGTGTTCGAGAGCAGTTTACCGATGTGGTCATTTCCATCAAGGCGAGCAACACGGTGGTGATGGTACGCACCGTTCGCCTTTTGGTCAAGGAAATGGAGAAGGAAGGCATGGCATTCCCTCTGCATTTGGGTGTGACCGAGGCGGGAGAAGGCGAGGACGGACGCATCAAGAGTGCTGTTGGCATTGGTGCTTTGCTTTGCGAAGGCATTGGCGACACCATCCGTGTCTCCCTCTCCGAAGCCCCCGAACGAGAGATTCCCGTTGCACGGAAATTGGTCGATTCCATCGAGGAATGTGCCCAATTGCGAGCCGTGGCTAAGGCATCAATCGCGAACGATACGGTGACGGTAGAGTTCCACGAAACGGATTGGGAAACCCTGCAACTGAAAGCCGCCATGACGGTGGGTGCCGTGTTCATCGACCAATTGGCACATCAACTGGTCATCAAGAACGATGGTTTTGCCGAAAATCTTCTTACCGATTTGTCCGACGGAATCCTTCAGGCGGCTCGAATCAAGTTCACAAAGACGGAATACATCAGTTGTCCTGGCTGCGGTCGGACGCTCTACAACTTGGAGAAAACCATTGCCAAGATTCGTGCTGCTGTGAGCCAACGTGCCATGACCGACAAACGTTTCGCCACTCTCAAAATTGGCATTATGGGCTGCATCGTCAATGGTCCTGGCGAAATGGCAGATGCTGACTATGGCTATGTTGGTGCCGGCGTTGGTAAAGTCTCGCTTTATAAGCAGAAAGTGTGCATCGAGAAAAACATTCCTGAAGCCGAAGCCGTGGAGCGATTGATACAGTTCATTGAAAACGATTTATCCTCTTAAATACCCCAAGACTATGACACCTATTATCATTGGAATATTGATACTTTTCGTTATCCTTTTCTTTGTGATAACCTATAATTTATTGGTGCAATCTCGCAACAAGGTGAAGGAGGCATTCTCCACGATGGATGTCTATCTGAAAAAGCGTTATGACCTCATCCCAAGCCTCGTGGAAGTGGTGAAGGGATATGCAGGGCATGAAACAGAGACGTTGCAGAAAGTGGCACAGATGCGTGGAGGAATGCAGGACGGAGATTTAAACCGTGTCATTGACGGCGAGATGAAGATTGGGGATGCACTGAAGTCGCTTTTGGTCGTGGTGGAAGCCTATCCTGACCTGAAAGCGAACACAAACTTCTTGGATTTGCAGAAACGCCTCTCGAAGATGGAAGAGGAGATAGCCTTCTCGCGTCGTTACTACAATGGCAGTGTGAGAGGGTATAACAACCTGTGTCAGATGTTCCCTTGGAACCTTGTAGCTTCTATCTTCGGATTCAAAGCACTGCCGATGTACGCAGTGGATAGCGAACAGGAACGTAAAGTTGTCAACGTCAAATTCTCATAGCGTCATGAAAACCGTTCGAATCCTCTTTCTTTCCCTCCTTTTCGCATTCGGAATGACGGCGAAGGCTGACAGGGGTGGATACCACTACACCAATTTTCAGGTGGAAGCCGTCGTACACAAAGACAACGTGTGGGATGTCACCGAGGTGATGGATGTTTACTTCACAGAGTCTCGCCACGGCATCTATCGCTACATTCCCAAAAGGTTCTTCTTGCAGCATGATGTCTCAAGAGATAAAGGTCAGACCCCCAAGGTGATTGAGGGGCAAGTGGTGCAAGACTGGCGAAAGTTCCGCTATGTAAGTAAAGTGGGACATGTTCGTGTGGCAGATTGGGAATACACGACTGAAGACAGCGACAATGAGTTCTGTGTCATTCGCATAGGTAGTGCCAACAGGGAAGTGACAGGTACTCAGCGATACACGGTACATTATAAATATACCTATCGTGATGACCGTCGTCCAGACTTCGACTATCTTTTCCACACCGTTTTGGGCACCGATTTCAACGAAGACATCGACAAGTTCAGTTTCACGTTGAAGTTTGAAAAGCCCTTGCCATCAGACATCTTGAAACGCCTGGAAGTCTATAGCGGAGAATATGGCAACACGGAGAATGCCGTGCAGAATCTGGTGCTCAAAGCCAATGCTCACATGATTTCGGGTCATGCCGAGGGTCTCAAACCTCACCAGGGCGTCACCCTCTACGCCAAATTGCCTGCCGATTATTATGAAGATGTGGAGGCGGTCAACTATCTCTGGCATTACCTCTTTTTCGGCATCACCCTCCTGCTGATTGTGGCGATTATCTATGCGATGTTTACCATCAAACGTGGTCGCCCCACCAAGGTGATAGAGTTTTATCCGCCAGAAGACATCAGCAGTGGTGAGGTCGGCACCATCATTGACGATAGCGTGGATGATGAAGATTTGGCGTCGCTCATTCCGTGGTTGGCAGGGCAAGGCTACATCAGCATCAAAGAGATAGAGGAAAAGAAGATTTTTGGCACCAATCGGGATTTGCAACTCACCAAACTGAAAGACCTTCCTGCTGATGCCCCTAAATACCAGAAGGGCATGATGGAACTGTTCTTCTCTGGAGGAAAATCCGTCGTCAACCTGAAGGATATGGGCGAAAAACCCAAGAAGGTGGAGAGCATCAAGAACCAGTTGCGAAAGAAATTCTCGGGAAAGAAGCAACTGACCCGAATCGACCACCGAGTTTGGCTTTATCTGCCCCTGTGGGTGTTCAGCACATTGGTGTTTGCCACCAATTCGGTGGTGGAAACTTTTGATGCGAGTGAAGTCATCTTTGCCATACTGCTTTGGGCACTTCCCTTTGCCTTAGGTTGGTTGGCACGTTTCTTGCAGAGCAGTTCAGATATTCTTGGTGCCACATGGCAGAAGTGGGCAGCCTTTTTTGTCAAGGCACTCGTCATGGCTGTCATTTGCTACTTCTATTGCGAAGTGATTCCCGACTATGGTGCCCCGATGAGCAAGTGGGTGATCATTGCCCTCTTCTTCGTGTGCTTCCTGCTGTGCGAGTTGTCTGGCCGATTCAATGTCGATACTGATTACCGCCTGCAGATGATGGGACGTTTGCTGGGCTTCAAGGAGTTCATCAAGACCGCCGAGCAGTCGCGTTTGGAGGCATTGCAGGCCGAAGACCCCCAATACTTCTACAAGGTGTTGCCATACGCTATGGTATTCGGCTTGACCAAGAAGTGGACAAAACTCTTCGAGAAAATCAATGTGCAGCAGCCAAATTGGTACGAGTCATCGAACGCACTGACAGGTCATGCACTCACCTCCCACATGACCAGCAGCCTCCTTTCAACCACCAGCAGTGTCATCAGGACGGTCAGCCACGACAGCAGTTCCTCTGGCGGTAGCGGTGGCGGCGGTGGTTTCTCTGGTGGTGGCTTTTCCGGCGGCGGAGGAGGCGGCGGCGGTGGCGGCAGTTGGTAATGCCATCCCTTTCATCCTCAAAACATCCGATTATGAAACTATTGATAGACATCGGAAACACATCGGCAAAACTTGCCGTTGCGTCTGATGAACAGATTCTCCACTTTGAGCGTCTCTCTGAATCTTGGAGCGACGCCTTTCGGCGTTTGACCACCCTCTACGCCCCCATCGACGCCGTGCGTATCGCCACTGTGGCAGGCGAAGATGCGGCTTTGCGGGAGGCACTCGATGCCTTGGGGCTTCCAGTCCTGTGGCTGACGGCAGAGGTGCCATGCCCCATCAAGCCCGTTCCCAATGTCCCGAAAGGATTGGGGGCTGACCGATGGGCGGCAGATATCGGGGCGATGTCGGAAGATGCCGAGCACACCCTCCTCATCGTCGATGCAGGCACCTGCATCACCTACGATGTGATTTCCTCTGGTGGCGAGATTCTTGGGGGAGTCATCTCGCCAGGGGTACAACTGCGGCTCAATGCCATGCACGAACACACCGCCTTGTTGCCTCAGATTCAGGCAGAAAAGGAGGCCGTCGTCTTAGGACATGACACTCGCACAGCCATGCTCTCGGCGGCAGTCAATGGAGCACGCTTCGAGATAGAGGGATATGTCCGTCATCTGCTGAAAGACCATTCCGACCTGCATGTCTTCATCACAGGGGGAAACAAAATTGACTTGGCAGATGACATCACCTGCCAAGTCACATACGACCCTTACTTAGTCTTCAAGGGATTGAAATGTCTATAGCATTGCCCACACAACTGCTGGGTTGCTGAATGTTGAGCAACGCACAGATGGTGGGTGCAATGTCCACCACATGATAGGTGTTGTTGTCCCAGGCGTGACGCACGCCCTTGCCCATCACGATGAAAGGGATATGGGCATCGTAGGGACTCCACACCGAGTGGTTCGTTCCGAGGGGAACGCCATTATACTTCGGCAGATAGCCATCGTCGAAGTCTTCCGTCACATTTCCCTCCAGCACAAAGGAAATGTCGCCGCTTCGTTTCGGATTGTAACCATTGATGACCATTGTCCGCACAGGCTCTGGCACGTGGTCGGGAATTTTCTTCACGTCGAAGGCATACGCCACTTCCTTCATCTCCTCCAGCAGTTCGATGGTGCGTTCCTTCATCCTTTGTTTCAAAGCCTTGGGGTTGCCATCCTTGCACACTTTCGCAATCACCGTGTCGTTGAAGAAAACCTGTTCACACTCCAGCGAGTGTATCACCTTCACGGCATCATACTCCACCGTGTTGATTTTCAGTTTCATCTTCGGGTCGTCTGTGCTCAATCCAAACTCCCTTGTCAGCGTCTCGTTCAGTGTTCTCAGCACCTTGTAGTAAGGCCATGTCGAGGCAGGGATGCCATGCTCCCTGCGGAACTGCACATTGTGGCTGCCCGCATGGTCGGCACTCAAGAAAGCCACCCATTCGCCCTTGCCTACCAACCTGTCCAGTGCATCAAACAGACGCTTCAGGTCTTGGTCGAGGTGCAGATAAGTGTCTTCCACCCACGGAGCATTCGGTCCCACCTTGTGCCCAATCATGTCGGTCGTCGAGAAACTCACAGCCAGGAAATCCGTCACCCCCTTCGGGTTATTCCCCAACTGCTCTCCCTCGATGGCGGCAATCGCCATGTCAGCGGTGTAGGAGTTGCCGTAAGGCGAATATTTCAGAATCTTGCCCGTCCGCTGGTCATAGTAAGGCTCCTCCAGTCCGCCCGACTGTTCGTAAGTCTCCGCGTCATACATCAAGTCCCAGAAGTGCTGCTTGTCCTTCTTGTCCTTCGTCGTCTTGTCCAGATACGCCTGCCCCAACCTCTTGGCATTGAAGTCCTTCACCCATTTCGGCAACTCCTCCATGTAGTAGGTGGACGAAATCCAGTCCATGCTCTCGCTGTCCATCCAGTAAGCCGCATTCGCACAGTGCCCACCCGGCAGCACGGCAGCCCTGTCCTTGATGCTCACGCTCACCATCTTCGAACGGAAATTCGTCGCCAGTCGCAACTC
>CALAVF010000378.1 GCA_937892315.1 uncultured Prevotellaceae bacterium
GATTACGTACTCCCTGTTCTCGTCATCGAAATATCCGTATTGCTGATTGTCCATGTTGTTTGTTGACATTGTTGATTATGTTGTGCTTGTTATGTTTATTATTGTCGTGATGTCATTGTTATTTTGACACATTGAGATGTCTCTGCAGGAACGCATTCCATTCGTCCCACTGCTCCTGATACCAGAAATGCTCTGTCTTCGGATATGGAGACAAGGTCTTATCCGCATTCACCACGTTGTATGTCGCATAGGCTGTTGTCGGTGGAACTACGTTATCATTGTATCCGAATGAGAAGTAACCCGGCACTTTGATGCGTCTCGCAAAGTTTACTCCGTCGTAGTATCTCAGCTGCTCCACGAGTCGCTTGTCCACGTTTGCCTTGGTGGTTCTCGTCGACTCGTCGTAGAAGTAGTGCGGCCATCCACAGGCCTTGCCTTTCAGCGAATTGGTATGGTCGCACAGGGCGGCATGAACAGCCCCATAGCAAGACACACGCTTGTCGAGGGCGGTCGTGGCGAGGGTGAGAAAACCACCCTGCGAAGAGCCTGTGACAGCAAGGTTCTTGCCATCCCATGCCACATCTTTCAACAGGGGATGGCTGCCAATAGACTCAATAAAATCCACAGAACGAATACAACCCGTCACAACGTGCTTGTAGTAGTTGCGGTCACGGTCGTACACACCACTATGCCAATAATCGGCAAGAGCAGCGGAGAAAAGGTTGTCATAATAGGTCTGTGGGTTGGTGACAGGGATGCCGTGGATGCCGATTTCGAGCACGATGGCACCCTGCTTGCAGAACCACTCATCGCCGCCGTAGGGACGCACACCGGCACCTGGCACACGCAAGAGGGCAGGATACTTGCCCGGACGGGCGGGCACATTGAGGATGCCATACACCCGACGACCCCAACGGTCGTTCTGGAAAGAGACATGGTAGGTGTTCACATCGGGTGTGCTGCGGTCTGGCAGAAACTCGACATGGGGTTCGAGAGCCGTCCAACGGGCTTCCTCGATGGCTTTTGCCCAGAACTCATCAAAATCCTTGGGGCATTGAGCCGTGGGCACTATCTGTTCAGGAGACACGGCAACGGTACACCAACTGTCGTAGGCTTGACCATTGACCGCCGCCTTGACATAAAGTTTGTAAAAACCGGGCTTGCTCATCTTCGCCTTGATGGTGGCTGTACCATCCTTCAGGGTCATGTCTTTCTTCACATCAAGATACATCTCGGGTCCCATCTCGTAGTGGATGGCGACATCGTCGAGCAACGTGCCCGACTTCCGCACATTGACGGTGTAGGTAATCGTCTCTCCAGTCTTATACACCCAGTCCTTGTGGTCTGGCGTAACGGTCACGGTGATGTTCTTGCCGATAATCTGAGCCTGGGCGACCGCCGCCACCAGCATCAGGAGGGTAAAAAGTAATTTTTTCATGATATCACTTGGTTATTTGTTGAGTCATCTCTCTAATAATTTCCATCGTACTCCCATCGGCGGCAAAGACGGAATTAAGTCCTTGCTCCTCTTGGGCAGGGTCGCACACATAGTCGTCGTAGGGTTGCCAGATGGTGTGCTGTACGTTGGCACGTCCACCCCATCCCCAGAAGTTGCAACCTGCAATCTTGCCAGACTCGCGGATGATGGAAAACACATATTTATAATAAGTATCGCGGCCGACCGTGGGCGAGCCAGGCGTGAAGACAAAGCCATCACGTGGATAACCGAACTCTTCCAGCACCATCGGACGACCTGCCTTGTGCATCAACTCATACGCCTCGTCGATGTAGGCAAGGGTGCTGTCACAGGCAGCATCGACCTTCGTCACGATGGGGTCATCGCCCTCCACGGTCTTGTCGGCATCATAATTCTGATTATACTGTCCCAACCAACCCCAGTTATAGGGCCAGATGTGGATGCAGGCATAGTCGATGTTGGGCAGGGTATGGATGGCATTGAACAACTCCATGCTCTCTTCACAACCATGCTTTCCTTCGCTGCCTGTCGTGACAAGATGATGGGGGTCGAGTTGCTTGATGAGGGTGGACTGCTCGTCAATCCACTCCACGAACTTGGCACGGTGGAGGGAATCGTTGACAAAGCAACGTGGTTCGTTGGCAATTTCCCATGCCATGATGGCAGGAGAGTCGGTGTAAGGTTTGCCCGTGACGGTATTGGTGCGGGTGACGATGTTCCTGACATGCTGTGCCGCCAACGCCTTGGCAGAGTCGTTGAGGATAAAGTTGCCAGCATACTGCATGTATTCCCACCAGCCGTCGAGCGTGGGCACTGGAGTCTGGTCGAAATGCTTCATCTGACCGCTGCCGTCACTACTCATCACATCGCCAGAGAAGCCCACCCAATCAAGGTAGGCACCATAACCGCCGCTCCACTCCCAGGCATTGTTGAAGTAAAGCACCACCTTCATGTTGCGTTTTTCCAACTCAGCCATGAGGTAGTCGAGTCCTTGCAGGATGGTGTCGTTGTACACGCCTGGCTCGGTCTGCAACTTCGGAGCAATGTGGCTGGGGATGCCCTCTCTGCCGTCTCCACCCACGAGGACACGCAGGTTGTCGATGCCGATGGCCTGAAGGTCGTCCAATTCTTGAAGGAGGCGTTCACGGTTGCCTCCCCTACCCTCGCTTGCCAGGATGGCACCATACCAGAAGTTGGTACCCACATAGCGGTATTCCTTGTCACCAATATAGAACTTGCCATCCTTGACAGTGACAAATACGGAATCGTCTGTCTTCACGGACGAACAAGCCGCCATGAGCAGTGTCGCCCCTATACAGATTAACGATAAAATCTTTTTCATCTTTTCCTCCTTTGTTTCAAACAAAACAATGTCTGCCTCTTGTTACTTGTCGGTTCTGAAAGGCACCACAGGCAGACCACGAGAGTTGTGGAGTTTGCCCAACGCGAAATTCTTGAAATTATATCTTACGCTCTTCACCTCGGGTACTTCGGGGCATACCAACTTGAGGAAACAACCCTGAGGCTGAGTTCGCCACTCGGACGATGACCACACGATGGCAGGATGGAAGACTCCGTCCTCGCCTGCCGCCTCAAAACCCTCGATGCCGTCCATGCGGTCGAATCCGTCGAAACTATTAGTGAAGTAGAGGAGGGTCACCTTGCCCGTGGCGTTAGGGTTCTCACTGACAGCCGTGCCGGCAATGACCATCTGGTCGTCCTTCGACACCTCCACGGTCTTCATGAAATCGAACTCTGGAAACTCTGCCATCAGCCCCTTCATGCCATAGTTGCGAGAGGCAGCCATGTAGGCGAGTCGCTGCCCAATTTCCAACTTCTTGGCTCCGTGAATCTGCTTCGACTCGTATGGATAGATCAGGTCGCTGGTGCAGACGCAGCCACAATTGTCCAACTGCTTGGCGATGACGTGCTGTGCCTCGCGGAACTTAGCACCCCATTCACCCTCGACGTTGTCATACCAGTAGGGAGGCAATTCCACCGTGTAGATGGGCAACTTGTCGCCTGGCTGATTCCACATCTTACGCCAAAGGTTCACCATGGTGGTGAAGCGTTCGATATATTCCCCTTCACGTCCCACATTGCTCTCGCCCTGATTCCAGAGGAAGCCCTTGATGGTGTAGCCTGCCAAGGGATAGAGCATACCGTTGTACATGACCATCTTGCGGTGGTAGTCAGCATCGGAACAGGGAGTGAGTCCGTCGGGATAGGTGAGCAGGATTTCCTTAGGCATCCATCCCTCCACACAACTGCCGCCCCACGAGCAGTTAATGACACCCACCGGCACGTCCAAAAGGTCGGTGAGCGTGCGGGCAAAGAAGTAGGCACAAGCCGAAAAAGCAGGTGCGTTCTCTGGTTCGCAGGTCATCCACTTGCCACCCACCTTCTCCTGAGGTTCGAGCGGGTCTGCCTTCGGGATGGTGGCGACACGGATGGCTCGCTTGTATTTGCCCGACAAGGCGATGGCTTCGTTGGCACCCTCGATGGGACAGTTCCAGAAACCACCCAACGGCATCTCCATGTTCGACTGACCAGAGCAGAACCACACTTCGCCAATGAGCACATTGTCGAGGGTGATGGTCTCGCCATCTCCCCGCACGGTGACGGTCTGAGGGTCGTAGGAAGCAGCAGGGGTGTTGAGTTTCACCATCCACTTGCCTTTCTTGTCAGCCGTGGCTGTGTACTTCTCTGTCGTCCAACTGGCGGTTACTTCCACCTTGCTGTCAGCCTTTGCCCAACCCCACATCTTGGCTTGGGTCTGCTGCTGCAACATCATGTTGCTGCCAAAAATCTCTGGCAGTTCCAATGCGTGGGCACTCCATGTAACCAACGCAAAAAGTAATAAAAAGATTTTTCTCATATCAGTTAGTTTTTTACACAATCACTTTTGTCTTCCGATAGTTCTCGCGGAACGCACTCGGCGTGCATCCTTTCTTTTTCTTGAAGATGCGGTTGAAGTTGCTCACATTGTTGAAGCCACAGTCGTAGCAGATTTCGACAATCGAGTTCGTGCTGTCAGCCAACAATCGGGCAGCATGTCCCAAACGAACATCAATGATGTAGTCGCTGATACTTCTGCCGGTACGCAACTTGAAGAAACGGCTGAATGCCGTAGGAGTCATGCTGGCAATGTCGGCAAGGCTCTGCAGACGAATCTCGTCCCGGAAGTGCATGTCTATATACTCTTCCACTTTCTTCACCCGCCGACTTTCAGCAACGTTCTGCACATGGGCAAATGCCGAACTGGTCAGCAGGTGGTAGTCTTCCTGCAAGGAGAGTTCGTAGAGAATCTCGAAGAGTTTCAACACTCGATAGAAACCTGGCTGGGTACGGGTGATTTCGTTGATGCGGTCGTAAAGCCGCATGATGGACGGCAAGCCAAACGCAATGCCATTCTGAGCATTCTGGAAGAGTTTCCTCACGCTGCTCATCTGGTTTTTCTCCAGCAGCGTCTTGCCAAAAAGGTCGGAAGAGAACTGAATGGTGATTTCATGCACTCTGTCCATCTTGCACTCATGCTGTTCCCACGAGTGCTCCAAGCCGCTGCCCAACAGCACCAAGTCATAGTTCTTCAGCACCTCTATCGAGTCGCCCACAATGCGTTTGGCACCGCTGCAATTTTCGATGAAGTTCAACTCCATCTCGTCATGCTTATGCATGGGATAGGTGAAACTTTCCTTCTGCCTGTCCACCAAGTAGAAGCAATCCCGTTCTGACAAAGGCGTTATTTCGGTGATGACGTTGTTCATGGTTACTTCTTTTCTTTATAGTCGGTCAAGTTTTTCACGCCCTGAATGTCACGCACTTTCGTCTCGCTATACAGCAAAGAGCGGAGAGCATCCACCGTGATGGCTGTTTCTGGATGGAAGTCGGCACTGAGCATGTACTGACGCACGGCATCGACGTATGCCCTCCCCTCCACGCAGGACGTGATGGCATCAAAGTCGGTGGTCGAAATGAGCAGTTTACCCTTCCCCACCCTAAACTCCATCAGGATGCCCAACTTGTGGTTACGTTCCACATTATCTACGGTCTGGATGAGGGGACGGTAGTCTTTATCCAACGCGTTGAGGATGAGGGGGCGAGAGTTCAAGGCGATGCTCCACCACTGCCAATCGCTCCTGCCCTCGGTGGGGAAGTGGTCGAAAAGCGGATGGGTGGGATTCATCAACATGCCGAGCGTGCCTGGCGAGACGGGCTTGTTGTTGTTCTCGCTGATGGTCTTGAACATGGCATAGTTCCAATAGTCAGGGGTGAAGAGCCCACCCACACTCTGTTTCTCGATGCTGGCATGACGAGGCGAGAGCAGCACAGACTTGCCCTGCTGCAAGGCTTTAAGGGTCGGCACATCAAGTGTGTCTGCCACCACCAGTTCTGGATTCATGGCAAGGAGTCTGTACACCCACAACTTATAATAATTATGATATTCCCCTGTCTTCAAGTCCAGACGAAGTTGCGTAGATTGCTGAATGTCGCTGAGTGGCAGGGTGATACTGCCTACCGTTGCCACATCACCTTGCCACACATCCACATAGTCCTCTTTGCCCGAACGGCTGAAGAGGTCGGTGCGGTGGCCTTCTTCGTCCACGCTATAGAGTTCCCACGTGAGGGGCTTGTGGTAGTCGTCTTCGGTGTAGTTGCTGATGGCGAGGTCCACCCTGAGCGTGTCGAGGGCGTTCCAGCAGTAAGTGTCCATGCGTGCCAACGGAACGACTGGTGCGTTCCATCCTCTGAAGGCATCAGGAGTGACCAGTCCCTTGCTGTCCATAAAGGCATCGAGAATACCGCAGAGAGCACTTCCCTGCCCCGGATAGTCCTTGAGGTCAAGCAGTTGATAGCCGCCGAAGCCAGGGGTGCGGAGACAATACTCCATGTCTGCCTTGTAGCAATCGACAGCCCATGTGCCGGTTGACCAGTGGAAGAGGTCAATCATCGGGGTGAGCCCGTTCTCTTGCAGGCGGTCACGGAAGATTTCGAGGTTGTAGGGATAGAGCACCCCTGTGTATTTCGGGATTTCCTTGTAGTCGGGATAAATCTGGAACTGGCAAGTCTCATGGCTCACGATGGGCACAGGAGAGAGCGGCACGACGTTGCTGAAGTTGGCACGAGTCGTCGGGCGGTTCCAGTTGAGGATGCCCCCGTGGTCGGCATCGGCAAAGGAGAAGGAGGTGCGGGCATGGGTGGAGAAACCGTCGCCGCCACCCACACGGCACGTGATGTAAAAGTCTTCGGCAGGCTCGCCTTCTGCCGTCTTTTTCGGTCCCTTCCATCCGAGGTCATTGTTGCTGCCCTGACTATACAGATGACGAGGGTCTTTCTTTCGGAAGTCGTCGAGCCACTGTGCCATCATCTCGTTGTCGCCCCACAGTTCGTTGCCCAAGCCAAGTCCCATGAACGAAGGGTGGTCGCCCAGAAAGTCAAGCAGGGTGAAGGCTTCGTTGCAAAGAAACTTGTTTTGTTCCACGGTGGTTGAGTCGATGGTTCCCCACAGAGGCAGTTCCGTGTGCAGGTAGATGCCCAACTCGTCAGCCGCCGTGAAAGCCGCTTCGGTCGGTGTGTAGGAGTGGAAACGATAGTGATTGATGCCATACTGCTTGGCGATGATGAAGACACGTCGCCATTCATTCACGTCGGTGGGGCAATATGCCGTGAGCGGAAACACACATCCA
This sequence comes from uncultured Prevotellaceae bacterium, assembly GCA_937892315.1. The sequence continues at coordinate 7,165 of CALAVF010000378.1, forward strand.
TCGTGTGTGCCACGCAGAAACGTCTTGTTGCCGTTGATGGTGAACTGCGTGCCTTCGGTCGCAAATTTCCTCATGCCGAAGGTCTTGGCAACACTGTCCGTCGAGGTCTTGCTGCTCACGGTTGCCGCCAGCGTGTAGAGGTCGGGGTGAAACTCGCTCCAGAGGTGAGGATTCTCGCCCATGTCCATCGTCAGTTCCACGGTGTTGAGCGTACCGTTAAGTTTCACCTTTTTCTTGATGGTCACCAGGCGTTTGTCCTCGTCATCAAAAGCCGTTCGCGACAGTGTAACGATACGGCTGCCAGGCTTCTCCGTCGTGAATATCTCCAGCCTTACCTTCACCTCGTTCATGTCCACGTCGGGATATATCTGCATCTTGCGGATATAGGTGGTTGGCATAGACACCAGTTCCATCCGTCCCAAAATGCCGTTCCAATTGGTTTGCGTGGCATCCGTCCAGGCGTGAGAGCCGTGAACCCCGTCGGGCACACTCCCTTCGGTGTTATCCACCTCAATGCGGATGTGGTGCTTGCCTGGCGTCACGTTGTCAGGCAGCGTGTAATGATGAGGGGCATACAGATGGGTCAGCACGCCTACTTTCTCTTCGTCCCACCACAACGTGGTTTTCTTGGTGCGTTCCAAATCGAGGAACATCATTCGTCCCCGACCCACCATGTCGGCAGGGATGTCCACATCACGTTCATACACGACCTTGCCCACGTAGGGATAGAGTCGAGTCAACTGAGTGGTCACGTTGGTCGGGTGTTCACCCGTACCCAAGCGGTTCTCGTCTGTAGTACCCGGCAGACGGCATTCACCCAGCGACGACTGCCACACACCCGACAAATCCAACGTCTGACGTTGGGCGGCGACAGGCAGCACACCCCATATCAAGAGGCTGCATCCTATTATTGTACATCTCAGTTTCATGTTCACGGTATTAACAGGGTTTCCGTGTGCAAATATAAGGAAAAGTCTCAAAAAAAGCCTTTCTTTTTCGACATTTTTTGTAACTTTGTGGGTCAACATCAAGGATTCGCTAAAAAAAGGAAAGATTTATGCGGAAGATTTCATGTTTACAAACCATTCTTTGGTTTTTCTAACAGTTGTCATGAGCCTGTTGCTGCTCTCTTACCAGTCGGGCAGAGTGCTTCACTTTGCTTAGGCGTACCCCTCGGGTACGGCACATCGTACCCGAGGGGTACGCTTCATCGAAGTCGAGGGGTACGCCTTTTTAGTGTGCAGCCATGTGCGTGTGCCCTTCGTCGTCAATCAGCAGAATCGTCAACTTTTCCTGACAAAGATGCTGATTTTTTGATTCTTATCATATACACACCGTCAGGCAGATGGAGACGGGATGCCTTTGTAGCCATGCCAGCGTATACTTGTAGTCCGCTGGTATTGTAGACCTCTATGCTGGTGTCATCGTCGATGCCATGCAGGGGAAGGAGCCCGTTACGCGAGATTACTTTGAATACTGCGGGTACGTGTCTGCTGATGGTCTGCTCCTCAATACCTGTGTTGCTGAAGCGTAGCAACAGCCTGTCGCCGATGTCTCCAGTATCGTTGGTGGTAAGCATGAAACTTTCGTCCAACAGGTTAGTTTTAGCACCCGTCCTGCGGTCGATAACCCATACGGCAGAATAATCGCTATATGCTTCCGCGTCAGGCAGACTAATGACATAACTGCCAGCCTCGGGGATGACAACGCCCAGCGGAATGTCTGCATCAGTAGGTGCTGCAGCAGCCAGCGACAGGCGTACACCTGCATCGCCATAGACGTATATCTGTGCTGCTTCACTCGTGAAACTCATCCATTTCAGACCGTCGGTCCCCAAATGATAGTCCATCCGTGTGTCTGCTTCCTGTTGCGGATAGACATCGACGACATCGTCAAAGTGCAGTGCGTTGTCATTGCCAGCATGCGTAGCGTCTGCCTGGCGCATGATGGCTATCTGCTGACGTGCGGGGGCAGGAGTCTGGACAGTATATACCGGCAGATGGAAGATGAGTGTCTCGCTGTCTGCAATAGCAGCGGTCTGGGTGAAGAAGGCATTGCCTACGTTGAGTGATGCCCCCTCTGTCCATGACTGCGTAGTAGAGAAATTACCGGTGACTTCATTGATGCTGTAAGTGACATGCGGTATGTTCATCTGGTAGTCTTGTCCGTCGCTATCGGTGGTATAGTTGTTCACTAAGAAGGGTATGCCTACGAGGTTCCAGCCCATATTCTCCTGGCGGGTGAAGAGGGGCTGGTTGTTGGTTCCCAGCACATGGCTGTTATATTGCGTGAGGGTGACGGTCTTGTCAGTGTTGCCATCGGCATCCTCACCCTCCGTATAGATAGAGGCTCCGCTGACATCGGCCCAGTCGGTGAAACGCAGTGTCTCTGTAGTGGAGGCAGTGCCCCGGTCGATGAGCCATCCCTGGTTGGCGTCGAGCGATGTGCCTGCCGTCTGCCAGCAGTCGGAGTCGGCGGTCTTAGGCACGTAGTCATAGGCAGAACGCGCCTCACCGTCGTAGGTGTAATGGCTGAGTGCAGCAAGTGCCTGACGCGGGGCGCCGTCGTTATCTGTGATGGTGACGGTATGAGCCGGTCTGTAGGCGTAGGGTACAGCCACCAAACCGTAGCGACCCGTAAGCGACTTCTCCACAGCCACATAGGGCAGACGGAGCGTGTTGCCCTGACCATAGACAGAGCCGCCCTGCTGCACCAGAAGGTAGGCTGGGCTGACGGGGTTGCTGTCGGTGAAGCATCCGGCATGGAAACGCAAATTGCCGTTGTTGCCCACATAGACCACACTGCCCGCATGGGGGTAGAGATGGCCGCCATAGTTGCTGTCGTAGTCGGCATCGGTCTCGTTGGTGGCTTCGATGGTGCTTTCCGCTATCTTCCACGTCTCGAAGCAGCCGTGGTCAACGGCAGTGCCGATGCGTCGCGGATTGCCTAATACGTCACGGTCGTGAGATCGGAAGAGCGTCGTGTAGGGAAAGAG
>CALAVF010000379.1 GCA_937892315.1 uncultured Prevotellaceae bacterium
CGACGCTCTTCCGATCTATTTTCTCTTCCTCACGACGCTTCCGAAAATGTCGGCTACCACATTGAAATTGGTGACTATCATTTCACCATCATGACCGATGTCGGCGACATTACAGAAAATGTGAAGCACTACATCACTCATAGCACACACCTTATTCTTGAGGCAAATTACGACGAAGAGATGTTGCAACAGGGACGCTATCCTGACATTCTGAAAGAACGTATCACCTGCGGCCGAGGACATCTTTCCAATAAGAAAACAGCACAGGCGCTGGTTGACAACTTTCACGAAAATCTCAAACACGTGTGGCTCTGCCATCTAAGCGAAGAGAACAACCATCCCGAATTGGCTCGAAAGACCGTTGAAACAGTACTTCACAGTTACGGTATTATCGCAGGTGTTGACTTTAAACTTGATGTGCTTCGACGAAAAATTCCTACAGGTCCATTCGTTCTGTGATGAAGTGACAATTCGTTATTATTAAAGCCAAAACAGCCGCCTGAAATCTTAATTAAAACAAAAAGACTGCTCTTTTTTCAAGAAAAATGTGTAACTTTGCATAACTTTTCGTAAACTATCGGAAAGAAACACAGAATGAAAGCAAAGAAAGTACTATTTATCACAACAGAAATCGAACCTTTCGTGACAGAGAACAAAAACTCTCTCATGGGTCGAATCCTGCCTCAATCCATTCAGGAATGCGGACATGAAATCAGAACTTTTTCTCCTAAGTGGGGCACCATCAACGAGCGTCGCAATCAGCTCCATGAAGTCATCCGTCTTTCTGGCATGAACCTCATCATTGACGACACCGACCATCCACTCATTATCAAGGTTGCCTCGCTGCCGTCTGCCCGAATGCAGATTTACTTCATCGACAATGATGACTATTTCATGAAACGTGGCATACTGACAGACAAGGACGGCGTGGAATATTCCGACAATGGAGAGCGTGCCATTTTCTATGCACGTGGTGTGCTGGAGACGGTGAAGAAGTTGCGTTGGGTGCCAGATGTGATTCATTGCTACGGATGGGCTTCGGCACTTGCTCCGCTCTACATCAAGCAGGCATACAAAGACGAGCCTTCATTCCGTGATGTGAAAGTTGTGATGGAAGTATCGCCGAAAGAGTTTGAACAAGATTTAGGAGTAGAGAATGCTAAATTTGTGGAGTACAAAGATGTTCGTTACGACGACATAAAAGACATCTGTACAAAAACCTACGGACACACCGAACTGGAGAAAATCGGCGTGAAATTCTCTGATGGTGTCATTATAGAAAATAAGGACGTTGACCCATCAATTGTCGAATACGCTAAGTCGTTAGGGCTACCGGTACTCGACCCCGTGGAGGGCGATGATTTCAAGGATGCTTTCAGCAATTTCTACGAAACATTATTTTAGGAACGAACGATGAAATTCAAATCTCTGTTTGCCATCGTCGGAATACTATTCATTTTGACGTCCTGTGACGATGATACCGCCACGTTGGGCGTAGACATGATGCCAACAGCCGACCTCATCACAAAGAACTACGAAACTTACAGCATCACTACAGAATCATATCCTGTAGGTGATTCCGTTTTAGCACGTACCAGTATGTCCTATTTTGGACGTTTCACAGATCCAGAAACAGGCACGACCATCAAAAGCGATTTCCTTGCACAGTTCCACTGTGACGAGAATTTCTCTCTCCCCGACAGCATTGAAAACGACTCCTGCCTCAGTTTTGAACTGAAGTTATATATCAATAATTTTGTTGGAGATTCGCTTACGTCTTTCAAACTCAGTGTTTATGAACTGAACAAGCAACTTGACCCAAATGCTGACTACTATACCAACATCAATCCTGAAGATTATTACGATGTCAATGCTGGGCCTATTGCCACAAAATGGTTCACACTGAGTGACCGTACTATCACAGATTCCGCACGTTGGTCAAGCAGTTATAACAACAATATTCGGGTAACACTTCCCAATGAACTCGGCACACAAATTATTCGTGACTACCGAAAACACCCTGAGCATTTTACCAACACATCGGCATGGTTGAACAGCGGAAATCCATGCAGCAAAGGTCTTTACTTCAAACTCGACAGCGGAGATGGTGCAATGGCATACATTTATGTGACGCAGTTAAATATGTATTTTAACTATTACGATGAAGACTATGCCAAAGACACGCTCGGATTATGTGAATTTGCTGCAACCGAAGAGGTTGTTGAAGCAACCCGATTCGAAAACTCCAATCTGGAGAAACTGCTAACTGATACGAACTGTACCTATTTGAAAAGCCCTGCAGGCATCTTTACTTTAGCCTCCATTCCTGCTGATCAAATCAATGTACAGGACACCATCAATTCTGCAAAACTGACTTTTACTCGCTATAATGACTCAGTAGAAAGTGGATTCAAACTGGATATACCCAAGACTATTCTGTTAGTTCGTTTGGATGACTACCTGAACGGTTTCTTCGAGAATTATCAGGTGAGCGACAGCAAAGAGTCTTACATTACCACATTCTCCAGCAGTACCAACTCTTACGAATTCAGCAATGTTGCCCGACTCATCACCAAGATGGTACAAGAGAAAAACAATGGAACTGCTACCGAAAACTGGAACAAAGTGCTTCTGATACCAGTTGAGGCAACCTATTCCAACTCAACAGATGCCAGCGGAAGTACAGTAAGACAAATTGTCAAACTCAACCACGATTTCAGCATGAGCAGTGCCAAACTTGTTGGAGGAAGTAATCAGCGAGTCAATATGGAAGTCATTTATTCTCGTTTTTCCCAATAGTATACAAGTAAAAAGGGGGCACATCAAAATTGATGTGCCCCCTTTATTTTTACGTCCTCAAAATACGGACAATAATTTGTGCCTGATTGCCTCCTTGATATACATTTTCAACATATCAATTGCAGGGCCATTATTGCCCATATTAGGAATGATAATATCAGCATATTGTTTGGTCGGCTCAATAAATTCGTCATGCATAGGCTTCAGGACATTACGATATTTATCCACCAACATATCCAGAGGATGCCCTCGTTCAGCAATATCACGCACAATGACACGGAGAAGACGTTCATCTGCACCTGCATCTACAAATATTTTCAAATCCATTAAGTCACGCAAATGTTTGTCGTATAGTGCCATAATGCCCTCAATAAGAATGACCTCTTTGGGTTCCACATGTACCGTTTCCTGCAAACGAGTACAAGTAATATAAGAATATGTCGGCTGTTCTATGGCGTGACCTTGACGTAACTCTCCAATTTGTTGAGCCAGCAAATCCCACTCGAATGCGTCAGGATGGTCAAAGTTCGTCTTTTTACGAACTTCAAGAGGTAAATGGTCTTGTGCCTTGTAATATGAATCCTGTGGAATAACTGCTACACTTCCATCAGGAAGACTCTCTACGATTTTGCGAACGACTGTGGTTTTGCCACTACCAGTTCCTCCTGCGATACCTATGATAATCATATTTTTTTAGGGGGGGTATTAGTTAAAATCACTTTTTTCTTAATGTTTCTAACAGCGGAATCAACACCTTTTTGATGACTTTATCGTTCAACTGATGTTCACCATCAAAACGGATGACGTGATCTGCAAGATAATTCTTCTTGAAAAGGGCTTCCGCATTCGTCACGGACGTGTCATACAAGCCTACCAGACACCAACAATTCTCCTTTTGCTCCGACGTGATGTTCTTGAATTGCTGACGCTCCATCTGATTATGATGTTGAATGATGTCTTTCGTAATCTTAAATGTCTTCGCACCATCATATCTACCATTAAAAAACTTATGTTCACCTGTCTTCAACACCTTCGACATCGTGGACATTGTAAAAGCAGGATTCACCAGAATTCTGGGATAATCCCTCATCTGCTGAGCATACATGCCACCCATGCTCGTACCAATAATAAGGTCAGGTTGCTCTTGTTGACACAAATCCTTCAAGTATGGCAATGCCTCAGCAGGATCAATTGGTATGTCCGGGGCAATCACTTCATCATCAACAAGTTCTCGACGCAGAATTTCTACTGTTCCGCTGGCATGTGACGAGCCAAATCCATGGAAATAAATAATTTTCATTGCTTCTTCAAATATATTGAATGGTCTATGTTTTTAGGCAATTCTTCCTGATAATGCGTAACCATTATCATCGTTTTGTTCTTGCGGCGGCAAAATGTTTCAATAACATCCTTCACAAGCCGTCGGTTTTTCAAATCAAGTCCATGCAATGGTTCATCCAGAATCAACAATGACGGGTCTTTCACGAAAGCACGAGCCAACAAAACCAATCGTTGTTCACCGCTGCTAAGTTTCAAAAACGCTGTATCGGCATACCGTTTTACACCAAAAATATCCATCCAGAACTCACATATAGCCCTCTGTTCAGGTTTGGGTTTCCGATAAAGTCCCGAAACATCACTAAGCCCGCTTGCCACAATATCCACTGCAGGAATATCCTTCATATAAGCACGGTGCATCTCTGGCGAAATATAACCAATATGCTTCTTGATGTCCCAAATGCTTTCGCCCTTGCCTCGCTGATGTCCAAACAACACAATATCGTTGGCATAACTTTGTGGATTATCCGCACATACAATGCTCAACAATGTAGATTTCCCTGCCCCATTTTCGCCACTCAGTGCCCAATGTTCACCATTCATCACCGTAAAACTCAGATCCTTCAAAATAGTCCTTTCACCATAGCGAATATTGACGTTCCTGAAATCAATTACCTGCTCCGTCCCTGCTTCTACCTCCGTTTCTGTATCATGGGCATACGGCAAATCCAAAATGGCTTTTTCTTTTTCCTCCGACAGCATTCGCGACGGAACGGGCTCCATCGCATCTTTATATGCCTGCAACGCCATCTTCTTCCCTACTTTTAAGTCTTTCACAGGCACAACATGTGTAATGAAATCTGGAATATCATCCGTCTTCGAGAGCACCAGTACGACCGCCACATTCGTTTCCGTCGTCAACAACGTTAGGAACTCTGCCAATTGTTTGCGAGCATTCACATCTAAACCTATAAAAGGATTGTCCATAATGAGTACACGTGGATTTGTCAACAATGTCTTGGTCAACTGAAACTTTCGCAATTCGCCACTACTCAACAGAATGATATGCTTATCAAGCAATTGTTCCAAATGAAAAATCTCATACAAATGCTTCCTGACTTTTTCCAGTTCAACATGCATGGTTTCTTTATCTGCCGCTTCTTGCGTCAAACGTGCAGCCTCCTGTTCTGGGGTCTCCTCTCGTACCACAAACTTATCAAAAACCGTCTTTCGTGTCAGCCCTTCTTCTGCAATACGAAACGAGTCCGCCAACAAATCCTTCACAAACGGCGTTTCCTCTATATCATTCTGATTCCACCGCTGCTGATAGTAATAAACACCCTCACTCGTCCCATACGAGTCTCTAAAAGTCAAATACTTAATATTGTCACTTACCATCTTTGCCTTACTTGGTGTAAAGTCATACTTCACACCATTCAGCGGCATTAATGCACATTTTCCAGTCAAAACATCCACAAATCGGCTCTTTCCGCTACCATTCTCTCCCACTATTGCCAACTGCTCCCCTGCCAACAATTCAAAATCTATCGGTGCAGCCATTCGATACATCGGATGCCGCACTTCACCACCTTTTATTTCAATGATTTTCTGCATCGTTCAATCATTATCTGTATTATTTCAGCAGTTTCTTCCCCTCTCTAACATAAAGACCTTTAGGCAAACTCTGCAATGTATTCCCAGCGAAACGACCATCCATCGTATAAATGGAACCTTGTGATGCAATCTTCTCATTCTCAACCGAAAAGATTCCATCTGGCAGCAAATCATCTAATGTCTGCAACCATGTCGATAGTTCTGCCAACACATCATCATGGTAGGCAAAAGAAGTCTTGAAACCAAAACCATGTCCACCGGTCGGATACTCCTTGATATAAGTGGGAATACCCTGTTGCAAAAGTGCTGCATAATAGTTTTTAGAATTGTCAGGAGAAACCGTTCCATCATTAGCGGCATAAGTGATGAATGCTGGTGGAGTGTTTTCCTTCACCTGCTTTTCGTTACTATACAATTTTTCCTGCTCTTCATCAGCATTCGCCCCAAGCAGGTTGTCGTGGGACCCCATGTGAGTATATGAGGGATCCATTGTAATGACAGGATAGAAAAGAATCTGGAAGTCAGGGTGTGCATCGTCTGCTGCATGGGTTGCCAATGTCGATGCGACATGCCCACCTACAGAAAATCCCATAATACCGACACAACCACTCTTTATACGCCATGTCTCACCTTTCTCACGCAAATAGCGGACTGCAGCCTCAGCATCTCGCAATGGTTTAACAGCATTTCCCGCAGGCATCCGATAAGACAGCACTGCCACCGTGTAACCTTGCTCCGTGAAATAAGGTGCCCAATCTGTTCCCTCACTGTCAATTGCTAAATAACTATAGCCCCCACCTGGGCAGATGACAACTCCACGACCTATCGCTTTTTCAAGCGACGGCAAATAGACATCCATAGAAGCACCTGTAGAGAGTGACACATGGCGTTGTGCACTCATTTGCAACACAACAAATGTAAGCATCAATAATGTGAACAGTGTCTTTTTCATTTCTTTCATTAGCCTGAAATTTATCGTTACTCGTTGTATTTTACTATAAAACGCTACAAAATTAGTCATTTCCTTTTGAATGAAAAAAAATAATGGTTATTTTTGCATAAAATAATATTCACAGATGAAAAAAACACTCTATATCATAGCCTTCCTATTCACCTTTTCGTCCGTATTGGTCGCTCAGGAAAACATTTGCTTTTCCTCTCGCATCAAGACCTTGCAGGTGAAAGTCAACGGAGAATGGGGTGAACCGCCAGTTATGTTACTGGGCGGCAGCAATTGGATGGAAATTAGTTTTGACGATTTGCAAGCAAGTTACCAGCGATATACTTACACTATCACCCACTGCAATGCCGACTGGAAACAAAGCGACCTGCTGACCAGCGAGTACATGACAGGCTTCAACGACCAACGTATCGATGATTACGAGCCTGCAATGGGCACAGAAATGGACTACTGCCATTACACACTTGTGTTGCCCAATGAAGAGACTCGTCTGTTGGCATCAGGCAATTACAAAGTGGAAATCTTCGAAGATGGCGAGGACAGCCCGATTGCCCAAGCCTGCTTCTCCATCATCGAGCCACGAGTTGGCGTTGACATCAACGTAACTTCCAATACAGACATCGACACATACGAGCAGCACCAACAAGTAGAATTTACCGTAAATTATAGTGGTTATCAAGTCAGCAATGCAGTCAGCGACTTTAAATACATCGTGCAACAAAATCATCGTTGGGACAACCACGTAGAAGACCTCCGTCCCACTATGATGCAAGTAAACAAACTGATTTTCAATCATAACCGAGCATTGATTTTTCCTGCTGGCAATGAGTATCGCCGCTTCGAAATACTGGACGAATATGTACCTACCATGCGAGTGGATCAGATGACCTTTGAAGACCCATATTATCATGCATGGCTGAACCTTGACGAACAGCGTATCAACTACCTCTACGACCAAGACCAAGACGGTCGCTATTGGATTCGCAACAGCGACAACGTGGAGAACGATACTGAAAGTGACTATTTTTACACGCATTTCACACTCCAGATGCCACCCGTAGCAGGAGGCGACGTATATCTTTTTGGCGACTTGACCAACAATCAGATGACAGAGGAATACAAAATGGAGTACAACCTCTTGGATCACCAGTACGAACTGGTCACCCCTCTGAAACAAGGGTCATATAATTATATGTACATCTTCCGCCACGACGGCGACACCGTGGGACGGACACTTCCTTGTGAGGGTGATTTCCATCAAACCGAAAATGAATACTATGTATATGTCTATCACCGTCCCTTCGGGCTGCGATATGACAAACTTGTAGGTTTCCAAAAAATGAATTTCAAGGAATGAGAAAGATTCTAACCGCCATACTTTTTACACTTTCACTCTCCATTTCTGCACAAAATTTGGAGAGTCAACTAAAAGAATGGGCTGCCAACTACACCCGAACCGACTGCAACATCAAGCCCTCCACTGTCACTTCCTGCAAGGTGGATCATGACAATGAATCCATCTACATCGTTCTGGGCGGTGGCTTTCAAGAGCAGCATTTTACTCCCACTACAGTGGAAGACATCTATCGGCAAGTGAAAGCCTTTATCCCTCACAATCAGCGAAATTACGACCTCACCATCGAGACTGACGGGCGTGCCATTGAGGATCTTGTCCCCAACTATTTCCGAAAGAGCAAAAAGGACTCCTCACGCCTTTTGAAAGAGACCTACAAGGGTGCTCCGTGGGTGAAAAACATCTCTCGTCCATACACCGTTTCACATGGATTAGCAGGCAATCACATCGCCCTTTGGCAGAGCCACGGCAGGTACTATCGTTCAGACAGAAACGACTGGTACTGGCAACGCCCTCGCCTGTTTTGCACCACCGAAGACCTCTTCTCTCAAACTTTCGTCATTCCCTACATCATCCCTATGCTACAAAATGCGGGAGCCGTCGTTTTTACCCCCAGAGAGCGTGATTATCAGACACACGAAGTGATTGTTGACAACGACCAGCCCAACCGCAACGGCACATACATTGAGTCTTTCCGCCGCAAACAAAAGAGCCTCAAGTGGAAGACGACACCAAAGCCTGGTTTTGCCCAATACAAAGAGATTTACGAATCTTGCGACTCTCCTTTTGTCGATGGCACAGCACGTTACGTTCCGACCACCCCATCACCGAAGGATGAAGGCATTGCCCAATGGGTGCCAAACATTCCTGAAGAGGGGCGGTATGCTGTCTATGTAACATATCAGTCCTACGAAAACTCCATCAACGATGCCACTTACACCGTCTATCACAAAGGCGGCATGACCGAATTTCATGTGAATCAGCAGATGGGTGGCGGCATCTGGGTCTATCTCGGCACTTTTGACTTCGATGCAGGCGAACACGATTACGGCATGGTGACCCTCAGCAATCGCAGTGGACAACGAGGCATCATTACGGCCGATGCAGTTCGTTTTGGTGGAGGAATGGGCAACATTGTACCTGCCAACTACGGCAACAATATCCAACCTTCTGGTCTTCCCCGATGGGCAGAAGCGGCGAAATACAGCATTCAATGGTTTGGATTCCCCTACAAGATTCATACTCAACCATTTGGCGACAACGACTATAACAACGATATCAACTCACGTTCAGCCGCAGTCAACCATCTCTCTGGACGTTCCATCTACAATCTCAACCGCGAGGATGGACTTCATGTCCCGCTTGACATGAGCGTTGCCTTCCACACCGACGCTGGCGTGAAAACTGACGATGCATACGTAGGGTCGCTCGGCGTTTACATGACCGACTTCAACGACGGGAAAACGGCAGCAGGGCTTGACCGCTACGTGTCTCGCGACCTCATCAGCATGTTCCTCACCAACTTCACCACCGACCTGAAGAAGTACAACTGGCAAGTACGCCAACTTTGGAATCGCAACTACGGAGAGGCACGTGCCCCGATGACACCAGCCTGCATTCTCGAAATGCTCTCTCACCAGAATTTTGCCGATATGCGTCGTGCCTACGACCCACACTTCAAGTTTGACCTAAGCCGTTCCGTCTATAAAACCATCGTGAAGTTCATCGCCACCCTCTACAAACGCGACTACGTGATTCAACCATTGCCCGTAGAGAACTTCGCCATCAGCCTCAACGAAAAGAAGCACACGGCAACTCTGACATGGTCTGCCATCAACGACCCGCTGGAACCAACTGCCAAACCTCAAGAATATATCGTCTATACTCGTCGCGGCTATCTGGATTTCGACAATGGTACAATTGTACACGGAACGAGCCATTCCGTAGAACTGAACACAGACGAGGTTTACTCTTTCAAAATCACAGCCTTAAACCAAGGCGGTGAAAGTTTCCCCTCAGAAATTCTTTCGTGTGGCATTTCGTCAAAAAATAAAGGCACCGTACTCATTGTCAACGCCTTCACAAGACTGGAAGGCCCAAAGGTGATTGACACCGCCACAGAGTGCGGTTTTGACCTCGACACCGACCCAGGA
>CALAVF010000380.1 GCA_937892315.1 uncultured Prevotellaceae bacterium
TTATAAAATTGAACTTAAATTTATATAAATCTAACTTGAATTTTATAAAATCTAACTTTAGTTTTAAGAACATCTGCGAGAAAAGTGTGTTTGTACTCCCGAATTGACGGTTGGGGAGGTTCGAGGGATTTTTAGGGCTTGATGAAGAAAAAAAACTTCTTTTTATGCCGTTTAATCTTTTTTTTCACTATCTTTGCATATCGTTTGTGACGTTTCGTGTGCGAGAAACCGTCACATCCTCCAAATGTGTTTATCACTAAAACGACAATAAGATATGGAAAATTTGGATTGGTCAAGTCTTGGTTTTGGCTATCACAAGACTGATTACAATGTACGCTGTTACTTTCGTGACGGCAAATGGGGCGAGATTGAGGTTTGCTCAGAGGAAACCATTCCGCTTCACATGGCAGCCACCTGTCTGCACTACGGTCAGGAGGCATTCGAGGGTTTGAAGGCTTATCGTTGCCCTGATGGCAAGGTGCGTGTGTTCCGCTCTGACGAGAACGCTGCCCGTCTGCAAAGCACTTGCCGTGGCATTCTGATGCCTGAGATTTCTACTGAGAAATTCAACGAAATGGTAGATAAGGTGGTGCGTCTCAACGAGCGTTTCATCCCTCCCTACGAGACAGGTGCCACACTCTACATCCGTCCGCTCCTCATCGGTACGAGTGCTCAGGTGGGTGTGCATCCAGCCACAGAGTATCTGTTCATGATTTTCGTCACTCCAGTGGGTCCTTACTTCAAGGGTGGCTTCTCTTGCAACGACTACGTGATTATCCGCGAGTATGACCGCTCCGCTCCGCTCGGCACAGGTATCTACAAGGTGGGTGGCAACTACGCTGCATCCCTCCGTGCCAACAAGATGGCTCACGACTTGGGTTACGCTTGCGAGTTCTACCTCGACGCCAAGGAGAAGAAGTACATGGACGAGTGTGGTGCCGCCAACTTCTTCGGCATCAAGGACAACACCTACGTGACTCCCAAATCGACTTCCATCCTTCCCTCCATCACCAACAAGTCGCTCATGCAGTTGGCTGAAGACCTTGGCTTGAAGGTGGAGCGTCGCCAGATTCCGGAGGAGGAACTTGCCACCTTCGAAGAGGCAGGTGCATGTGGCACGGCAGCCGTGATTTCGCCTATCGGCAAGATTGACGACTTGGAGGAGAAGAAGACCTTCCAAATCTCCAAGAACGGCAAACCAGGCCCGATTTCTGAGAAACTTTACAACAAACTGCGTGGCATCCAGTATGGCACCGAGCCAGACGTTCACGGCTGGACACGCGTGGTGATTGAATAAAACATACAAAACTAACCAACTATGAAACCAACATTATTCCTCCTTGCTGCAGGAATGGGCAGCCGCTACGGTGGCTTGAAGCAGTTAGACGGTCTTGGACCTAACGGTGAAACCATCATGGATTACTCCATCTACGATGCTGTGAAGGCAGGCTTCGGCAAAATCGTGTGGGTGATTCGTAAGGATTTTGAAGAGCAGTTCCGCACACAGATTCTCTCCAAGTATGAGGGTGTCGTGCCATGTGAACTCTGCTTCCAGAGCATCGACAGCCTTCCAGAAGGCTTCACCTGTCCGGAGGGAAGAGTAAAACCTTGGGGTACCAACCACGCTGTCCTGATGGGCAAGGACGTGATTAAGGAACCATTCGCTGTCATCAACTGCGACGACTTCTACGGCCGCGATGCCTTCATGTCTATCGGCAAGTTCCTCTCTAACCTGCCCGAAGGCTCCAAGAACAAGTATGCCATGGTCGGCTTCCGTTGCTGCAACACCCTCTCCGAGAACGGTTCTGTGGCTCGTGGCGTGTGCGTCTATGACAACAACCGTCACCTCACCGATGTGGTGGAGCGTACCGAAATCATGCGTCAGGCAGACAAGGGCAACGCCATCTGCTACAAGGACGAAAAGGGCGAGTGGATTCCACTGGAAGAGAACGTGCCTGTTTCGATGAACATGTGGGGCTTCACGCCTGACTACTTCCAGTACAGCGAGGACTATTTCAAGGAGTTCCTCTCTGACCCCAAGAACATGGAGAACCTCAAGGCTGAGTTCTTCATCCCATTGATGGTCAACAAACTCATCAACGACGGCACTGCATCAGTAGAGGTGCTCGACACCACTTCCGTTTGGTTCGGCGTGACTTATGCTGCCGACCGTGAGGCTACTGTTGAACGTATTGCCAAACTCGTCAGCGACGGCGTTTATCCTAACAAGTTGTTCTAAGGCGAAGCGTTGATGAACACCATGCTCAAGGTGGCAGCCGTGTGTGCTGCAATGGCATTCCCTCTTGAGGCGGATGCTCAAGACAAGGTAGAAGCAACCATTGGAGCCGACGTGGTGACCAACTACGTCTGGCGAGGTCAAGACCTTGGTGCGGCAGCCATTCAGCCCTCGTTGGGTGTTTCGTGGAAGGGCGTGAGCCTGACGGCGTGGGGCAACTGGGGCATCACCGACCCCGATGACACCCGTGAACTGGATTTGACCCTCTCGTACCAGACGGGCGGATTCTACGTCTCCGTGCTGGATTATTTCTATCAGTACAGGAGCGACGAGCACGAGCGGTCGGATCGCTTCTTCAACTACAAGGCACACGAGACGACGCACGAACTGGAGGCAATGGTCGGATATGACTTCGGTGTCCTTTCAATCCAGTGGAGCACTTTCTTCACCGGCAACGATGGGGTGAACCGCTCGGGCAGACGTGCCTACTCCTCCTACATCGAGGCGTCGGCACCCTTCCGGCTGGGAGGACTCCAATGGAATGCGTCGGTGGGAGCCGTTCCCTATGCGACCGACTATTACGAGAAGCCCATCTCCCGTTTT
>CALAVF010000381.1 GCA_937892315.1 uncultured Prevotellaceae bacterium
AAACGTGTGAGTGGCTGATTTTATAACCTGAAATAAACTCGTTTCGGACATCATGAAAGTAAAGGAAATCTTAGGTGCCCTTGAAGAATTCGCTCCTTTGGCCCTGCAAGACGGCTACGATAACGCGGGATTGCAGATTGGATTAGCAGAGGATGCAGAGGCTACAGGGGCATTGTTGTGTCTTGACGTGACAGAAGACGTCGTTGACGAGGCTGTGCAGTTTGGCTGCAACCTCATCGTAAGTCATCACCCACTGCTGTTCCACCCAGCCAAGAGCATCACGGCGGGCGACTATGTGGGTCGTACCATCCTGAAGGCAATACGGAACAACGTTGCCGTGTACGCCGCTCACACCAATCTTGATTCTGCCTTTGAAGGAGTGAACTTCAAGATGGCAGAGAAAATAGGGCTGAAAAATCTGCAGTGCCTGTCACCCAAATGCGAGTATCAGCGCAAGGGCGAGACCGTTTCTGCCGGTGAGGGCCTGATTGGCACATTGCCGCAGCCACTCACCCAGAAGGAACTGATGGAGCAGGTGAAGGAAATCTTCAACCTGCGTTCGCTCAGAGTGAACAATGCCGAGCCCAGAAAGGTCACGAAGGTGGCTCTCTGCGGCGGTTCGGGTGCATTCCTCATCCCGAAAGCCATCGAGAAGGGCGCCGACGCGTTCGTGACGGGCGAAATCGGCTACCACAACTTCTTCGGGCATGAAAAGGACCTCCTGCTGATGGAGATTGGACACTACGAGAGCGAACAGTACACGCTGGAGATTCTGCACGATGTCGTGTCGAAGGCTGTGCCATCGTTGTCGGTGTACTGCACGGAAAAGAACACAAATCCAATTAACTATCTATAAATAAGTATGGCAAAAAAGAAAGAGAATCCGTCGGAAATGCCGGTGGAAGAGCGTTTGAAAAACCTCTACCAGTTGCAAACCATTCTGACGGAGATTGACCGCATCCGCACCCTGCGTGGCGAGTTGCCTCTGGAGGTTGAAGACCTGGAGGACACCATCGAGGGCTTGAAGACGCGTATCAGCAAAACAGAGTCAGAAATTGCAGACCTGCGTGCGAAGATTTCAGAATTTAAAGGAAAGATTGAACTGGCAAACTCACAACTCGGCACCTACAAGGAGCAGATGGACAACGTGAGGAACAACCGCGAGTATGACCTGCTGAACAAGGAGATTGAGTTCCAGAACCTGGAAATCGAACTGTGCAACAAGCGTATCCGCGAGGCTCAAGGTCAGGAGCGTGCCAAGGTGGAGTATCTCGACAAGAGCAAGGAAGACCTCGACGGCCGCTTGCAGGATCTCGACGTGAAGAAGAATGAACTGGACGAAATCGTGGCTGAGACGAAGGCTGACGAGGAAAAACTTCGTGAGAAGGCAAAGAACCTCGAAACGCTCATCGAGCCACGCCTCTTGCAGAGTTTCAAGCGTATCCGCAAGAACTGCCGCAACGGTCTCGGCATCGTTTACGTGCAGCGTGATGCCTGTGGCGGTTGCTTCGCCAAGATTCCGCCTCAGCGTCAACTCGACGTGCGTATGCGCAAGAAGGTAATTGTCTGTGAATACTGCGGTCGTATCCTCATCGACCCCGAACTGGCAGGCGTCAAGCCCGACACGCCAGTTGTGGAGGAAAAGCCAAAGCGCCGTTCTCGCCGCAAGAAGGAAGAGGACGAATAACAACCAATAATTCATGAAAAATTCATGGGTAATTCATGGGAATTGATGTTTAAAATAAAAACACGAATTGCCATGAATTACCCATGAATTTTTCATGAATTATTTTTATTGTATGATGGTTATTTCTTCATACGTGGGTATGTCTTCCAGAAAGACATACCCACCGTTTTTGATGTCCACCCGACAGCAATAGTGCTTCAACCCATTGCTCACCACCAGCCACTCGACTTCGAGCACCATATTGTAGCGGCTAATCTGGCTGAACACTTTCTGCGTGATTTCCACGTCTGGACGTTTATACTCAATAATCATCAGCGGCTTCAATCCCTCCTGCCGATACACCACCGTGTCGCACCTGCGGCTCATCCCGTTTAGCGACACCGCCACCTCGTTCGCCATCAGCGTGGCAGGGTAGCCCTTCTGCCCCATCAGGAAATGCACAAAATGCTGCCGCACCCACTCCTCTGGCGTGAGTGCCACAAACTTGCGGCGAAGCACATCGAGTATCTTCACCATTCCGTCTGCTTTCTTGATGTATGCCTCAAACGGCGGCAGATTGAGCGGTTGCATGTTGCTGGTGACTATTGAACTTTCTCGACCAATCGTTTTCCCAACTCGTAGGCATTTTGCAAGTCGATGGCAAAGTGCTCGTCACGATACTTGCGTTTGTCCTCTTCCGAGAAAAGATTGAAGTCGTAGCGAGAGTAATCGTTGAACTGGTAAGTGTTGCAGATGTGGCGTCCCAGATGTCCGTTTTCCTCACCTTCGGGCTTCTCATACATGTACGTGCCTATCGGGAACATCATGCGCTCCATAAACGCACGCATCACACCCGTGGGATAACTGTAATAGACTGGCGAACCCAGCACAATCACATCCGCCTCACGACACCGCTCCAACACGGGACGCAGGTCGTCCTTCAAGGCACACACGCCATTTGTCTTCGAGTTTTTCACCTTACAGGCAAAGCAACTCTTGCAGCCTTTGAAGTCGATGTCGTACAGATGCACCAACTCCACCTCGGCACCTGTCTCTTCCGCTCCACGCATCGCACTCTGCAATGCCAGTGCCGTGTTCTTGTTCTTTCTTGGGCTGCCATTCACAAAGACAGCCTTCAACTTCTTTTTCTCTTCCATAAAATGTTAGTTTTTTTGTTCGATGTTGCAAAGATAACTATAATTTTTGATTCTGCCGCTCTCTGAGATTAAAAATGCACAGATGTCCGGGTGTTCGGTAGCAAGTGTTGCACGAAACACACGTTGATGGAGTGTCGTCCCCCTCTTGCCAACGCTTGAGGAGATGCGGTTCCCGAATCAACGGTCGGGAGAGGCTGACGTAGGTAATCTTGGTCTCGTCAAAGAATTGGTTGATTTTCTCCACGGAGCACAGACCGCCACACGCGGTTCTTCAACTCAAGGTTTCCCAAAGTCGTTTTGTCAAATAAAGTCTTCATTTGTCAGTCCTTTCTTTTTTTGATGATAAAGTAGCCATGAGACACTACTTTGATTTTAGAAATTGCGAGGCAAAGTTACACCGATTATCCAACATTGCCAAACGCTCGAATACTGATAATTTTCGCCGTATCAGCCACATTTCCCGTTAAAACACACTATAATTCAAAAAGAATTTGTAATTTTGCAAGCGAAATAACAATAAAAACATTCAAACGTATGGGTTCGATATTCATCATTCAGGGCATCCTGATTTACATCTACGCCTTCGGCCATAACCCGCCGCACATCCACGTGCGGAGCGGCACGGACAATTTCTCCATCACCATCCAAGACCGCATCATCGAGGGAAAGGCACGCTCGAAGACCGTCAAAATCATCAACGATTTCATCGACGAGCACGAGGCAGATCTGATGGAACTCTGGGGCAGGGCCCAGCGCGGAGAGAAAATAACCAAAATAAGATAAGGAGGCAAGATTATGTTACTGACGATTACAGATGTAGAGTACCTGGGCGACTACACGTTGCTCTGTACGTTCAGCACGGGCGAGCGCCGCAAGGTTGA
>CALAVF010000382.1 GCA_937892315.1 uncultured Prevotellaceae bacterium
GACGTTACGAGGAAGGCTTTTTTATGCTTTCTCCACCAGGATGCGTGCATCCACCGCAATCACGTCCCGCTCGTCAGCCAACAACGGGTTGATGTCCATCTCCTTGATTTCGGTGGCGAAACGGAGAAGCGTGGAGAGACGGACGATGATTTCGGCATACTTGCGTTCGTTCACGCCCTGCTGTCCGCGGGTGCCCTTGATGATGCGGTAGCCTCGCAAGGAACGAATCATGCTGTACGCTTCTTCGTAAGACAGGGGGGCGAGACCACTCGACACGTCTTTGAGCACTTCGACGAAGATGCCTCCCAAACCACAGAGGACGACGTGACCGAAACGAGGCTCGTACTTGGCTCCGATGAAGAGTTCCGTGCCTGTGAGCATCTTCTGCACCATCACCGCCGTGGCATCGGGAATCTGCATCATGCGGTCGAACTCCAGGGCGAGGTGGTCGGCGGTGCGGACATTGAGCGCCACGCCACCCACATCGCTCTTATGGACGGGACCGACCACCTTTGCCACCACGGGATAGCCGCACCGCTCGGCAAAAGCCAAGAGGTCTTCTTTCTGATTGCTGACAAACTCGGGCACGGTGGGGATGCCTGCACTTTCGAGCAATTCGTGTACGAGGGTGGGGGAAATGTAGCCGTTCTGGTGGATGCCGTCGATGATGCGGCGGATGCGAGGCACGTCCACGCCGTGAATCTCGATTTGCTGGTCGGCAGGTGCTGGGGTCTTCATCACCTGTGTGAGTGCTGTTGCCAGCACCACCTCGTCGGAGAAGTTGACGTGTCCCCGATGCAGGAACTCATGCACTTCGGGGCCTGCCGTCGTGGTGCTGGGCAGGATGGGGAAGATGGGCTTCTTGCCCTCGGTGATTTTCTTGTGCAACACGTCGTAGGCTTCGTATATCTTCACCAGCCCGGGTGTACCGAAGATGACCATGATGGCATCGATGTTGGGGAACTTCTGTTCGCAATAGTCGATGGCGATGCCCAGTTGTTCAGGTGTGCCTGTGGCAAGGATGTCGATGGGGTTTGCCACCGATGAACCCGGCAGGAGTTTCGACTTCAGTTCCTCTGCCACCTCGCCTTCCAGCGGAGGCACGTTCATGCCTCCTTTCGACAGGGCATCAGTCAGCATCACACCGGGGCCTCCTGCATGGGTGACGATGGCGAAGTTCTTGCCTGTGAAGCGGGGCAGCGTGAAGATGCACCCCACGGTGGTCAGTTCGTCGCGTGAGAAGCATCGCACGATGCCAGCCTTTCGGAAGAGAGCCTCCACGGCAGAGTCGCTGGAGGCGATGGCACCCGTGTGGCTCGACGCGGCTCGGCTGCCATTCTCCGACGAACCAGCCTTGATGGCGGCGATGCGGCATCCCTTGCGGATGAGCGACGTGGCATGGTAGAGCAACTTGTCGGGGTCGGCGATGTTCTCGATGTAGAGCAACTTGACGGGTGAATCAGCCTCGGGGTCGAAGTGCTCGTCCATGTACTGCAACACGCCCTCCACGCCAATCTGCCTGCCGTTGCCGACCGACCACACGGAATTGAAGGGCAGACCTTTCGTGACGGCACTTTCGAGGATATATACCGCCGTGGCACCCGAACTGGAGATGAAGTCCACACCCTTGGGGGTGAGGTGAGGGATGGGCTGTGTGAACACCGAGTGGTGCCAACGGTTCATCAAGCCGATGCAGTTAGGACCGATGAGGGCGCAGCCGTGCTGTTCGCAGGTGTCGAGAATGCGTTGTTCCAGTTCTGCTCCTGCTCGGGTCTCTTCGCCAAAGCCTGCCGAGATGATGATGAAGGCTTTCACCTGCTTCTCGGCGGCTAACAGTTCCACATAGTCGGGACAGAACTTTGCCGCTACGACCAAGATGGCAAGGTCGGTGGGCGGCAGTTCGCTCACGTCGTGAAACACCTTGATGCCTTGCACCTCGTCTTCTTTCGGATTGACAATACGCAGCACACCCTGGTAGCCACCGCTGATGAGGTTACGCACCACTGCACCGCCTGGTTTATGCACATTATTCGAGCCGCCAATGACGACGATGCTCTCTGGTTGTAAAAGTTGTTGGTTAATCATCGTAAAGAAAAAAAGGGTTAGTGAATGAATGCACAAAAGTACGAGAAAACGGGGAAAGTTCAAAGAGTTTTTTCCGAAAAGTAAAACATTGCCCTTTGAAAAATGTGCTTTCATTTGGAAAATAGGGAGGAAAGGCTTATCTTTGCACAAAAGAAGAAACCCATGTTGAAACAGAAAATAAGTCCGCAGGAAGTGGCGGCAGTGAAGAAGATTTTTGTGACGTGCAAGAATGTGGTGATTGTGTGCCACACGTCGCCTGATGGAGATGCGATAGGCTCATCTCTTGGATTGTACGAATATTTGAAGCGGAAAGGAAAGAACGTCAGCGTGATTGTGCCGAACTATTTCCCCGATTTTCTGCATTGGATGAAAGATGCGGACAAAATCATCATGTTCGAGCGTCAGAAGTCCTTGTCCTATAGCCTGCTGAAGATGGCAGACCTGATTTGCTGTCTTGATTTCAACGACATGCGGCGTATCGACGAACTGGGTGGGGCAATCGGCAAGATGCGATGCAAGCGGATTCTGATAGACCACCATCTGGATCCCGACAAGTCGAAGTTTGATTTTATCCTCTCCCGTCCTGAACTGAGCAGCACGAGCGAACTGGTGTTCCGTCTGTTGGATGCGATGGGCGAGAAGGATGTGCTGACCTTTGCGGCAGCCGAAGACCTCTATGCAGGCATGGCGACGGACACGGGCTTTTTCTCGTTCAACAGTAACGACCCCGACCTTTTTGTCATCATCAGCGAACTGCTGAAGAAGGGCATCGACAAGGACTTGATAAACCGTCGCATTCAGAACAACTATTCGCCCGACCGCCTCCGACTGATTGGCTATGTGCTGTATGAGAAGTTGGAGGTCTATCCCGAACTGCACGCCTCGCTGTTTGCCATCCGAAAGGAGGAACTGACGCAGTTCCACTATCTGAAGGGAGATATGGAGGGCATCGTGAACATGCCGCTGCAAATCAAGGGACATAAACTGAGCATCTGTCTGAGAGAGGACACGGAGAAACCGCTCATCAGGGTGTCAACCCGTTCGGTGGATGACTTTCCGTGCAACGAGTTGTGTGCTCAGTTCTTCAATGGCGGCGGACACAAAAATGCGGCAGGAGGAACCCTCGAATGCTCGATGGACGAAGCCATCGAAATCACCAAGAAGGCTTTGGAGGCATGGAGTGAACAACTGAAAGCATAAAAACCAAAAACTTTACTGAATATGAAGAAAAACCTATTGCTTTTATCTCTGATGCTTGTTTCGGCAGGCATGAATGCCCAGGTGGCAAGTGTGGTCAGTCCTGATGGCAAACTCAAAGTGAACGTGGACGTGAAGGCTGGCAAGCCTGTCTATGAAGTGATTTACGACGGCAAGCAGATGCTCGACGAGAGTCCGCTGGGCTTTGTGGCAGACAATGGCGACTTCTCCAAGGAGGTGTCTTTCGACAGCAAGAAAGAGGCACATCTGGAGTTCAACTACGACCTTCGTGTCAGCAAGTTCAGCCATGTGCATGTGGATGCCAACCAATTGGTGGTGACGCTGAAAAATGCCAGGGGGATGAAATACGATGTGGATTTTCGTGTCAGCAACAACGATGTGGCTTTCCGCTATGCCTTGCCCAACTACCCAAGTCGCCCCAACGGAAAGAAGTTCTCCATCCGCATCATGAGCGAGGCAACAGGTTTTGACCTTCCAAGCCAAACCACCACCTTCCTCACGCCGCAGTCGGATGCCATGATTGGATGGAAGGGTACGAAGCCCAGTTATGAAGAGGAATACAAGTTTGACGAGCCCATGACGACGAAGAGCCAGTATGGGAAGGGCTACACGTTCCCCTGCCTTTTCCATGTGGGCGGATCAGAAACGGCAAATAGTAAATCGTCAAATGGTAAATCTTCTGATGCATGGGTGCTCATCTCCGAAACAGGTGTCGATTCTCGTTATTGTGCGTCTCGTCTTTCCGACATGAAAGGTGATGGACTTTACACGGTGGAGTTCCCGATGGCAGAAGAGAACAATGGTAACGGAACGGTGGAGCCTGCTTTCGCTCTCCCTGGCGTTACCCCTTGGCGTACCATCACCGTGGGCACTTCTCTCAAACCTATCGTTGAGACGACTATTCCATGGAACTATGTGACACCTCGCTACGAGACCACTCATCAATATAAATATGGAAAAGGCACATGGAGTTGGATTGTTTGGCAAGACAATTCCATCTGTTGGGACGACCAGGTGAAATACATCAAACTGGCGAAGGACATGGGCTATCAGTATGTGCTCATCGACAACTGGTGGGACAACAACATCGGCAAGGACAAGATGACCGAACTGGTGAAGTATGCCCAAAGCCAAGGCGTTGACGTGTTCTTGTGGTACAGTTCCAGCGGCTGGTGGAACGACATCGAACAGGGTCCCATCAACATCATGTCCGACCCGATTATTCGCAAACAATACATGCGTTGGATGAACGAGATTGGCGTGAAGGGCATCAAGGTCGATTTCTTCGGTGGCGACAAGCAGGAAACGATGCGTCTGTACGAGCAGATTCTTTCCGATGCCGACGACAACGCCCTCATGGTGATTTTCCATGGTTGTACCCTCCCTCGTGGATGGGAACGCATGTACCCCAACTATGTGGGTTCTGAAGCCGTTCTGGCATCCGAGAATATCTATTTCTCTCAGCACTTCTGCGATGTGGAGGCACAGAATACCGCCCTCCATCCTTTCGTCCGCAATGCCGTGGGTTGCATGGAGTTCGGTGGCTGTTTCATGAATCGCCACATCAATCGTGGCAACACAGGAGGTAACACACGCAAGACTACCGACTGCCACGAACTCGCCACCTGCATCCTCTTCCAGAACCCTATCCAGAACTTTGCCATCACTCCCGAAAACCTCCCCACAGAGGCAACGAAAGACTTGGCTCCTAACGAGAAGGGTGCTCCTGCCCCTGCTCTCTGCATGGACTTCCTTCGTCAAGTCCCCACCACATGGGATGAAACCGTCTTCATCGACGGCTATCCAGGCAAGTACTGCATCCTTGCCCGTCGCCACGCTGGCACATGGTACATCGCCGGCAACAACGCCACAGGTGCTCCCCTCACCCTCAAACTCAACCTCCCCATGCTCCAGAAGGGTGACAAAGCAACCCTCTACAGCGACAACCTCAAAGACCGTGAGCCCCAAAAGTCCGACCTGAAGGTATCTAATCCCAAGGCTGTCTCCATCACCATGGCAGACCAAGGCGGTTTCGTCATCGTGAAGTAAATGCTCATTTGATAACAACCAAACAAAAAGGCGAAGCACCCATATCGTGCTTCGCCTTTTCTATTTCTTGAAAATGGTTTGTCTTCCTCGAAGTTCATTTTCATTTTACAAATTTGACAATACAATCAATACATATCGGTTTTTCCGTCACCATGTCAATAAAGACATTGGCAGGATGCATATCTTCGAGTGCCAGACGGTCAGAGATGTAGTTCACGCCCTCCTGTCCGTTCCAGTTGTCACGAAACCCTTTTCTGGCTACCATCTCGTCTATCTCATTCTGAGTCGCCAACCGAAGGCAGTTCACGTATGGCTGTGTAAGCACGATACGCATGAGTCCATCACTATCGCGAGTGAACCCTATCACTTTCATTGCCGTCTCAGGGAAAAGGTAGTTGTGTAGCACGATGGCGTCAAGTGCCTTCTGAGTAGTGGAATAGATGGAGGTTCGTTCTTTTATCACAGACGTGTCACCTTCGCGATAATACACTTTCGCCTCTGCTCCTTGGGCTATCATAGGCCCAAATTCTGCCGTAAGAATCTGTTCAGAGTTGTCCTCCCATAGATTTGCAGCCTTTGCCCACTGTTCAATCAACAATTCTTGTCGCTCGTCTATTTCCCAGTTTGTTGGGCCTCCTTGGCAGCCTTTAGCATTGCAACCTGCTGTAATGCTTGCTGTCGCGTAGCATGCGATGATGGACGCCCCAATGAGAGGCGAACCTGCCGTGCAGAGTCCTGCATGCTCTGATAGATTGAATCTAAAAAAATTTTCTGTCCCATCTTGGATATCCTTTACATAGTTATTAATTTCTTGTAATGCTGTATCAGCAAACCCTTCTTTGGCGATAACATCGTATATATGTTGTAACCTGTTCATCTTCTTATTGCATAACTATTTTATTTGCAAAATTACGCGTTTCTGTGGAAATCTCAAAATATTTTCGTGAAAAACATGTAGAAATCTAATTCCCAGTTCCCAATTCACAACTCTTCGCGGTGTGTCAATCCCATAAATGATTTGTCCCTCAATTCTTATTCATTAATGAAAAAAGGCGAAGCATCCACATCATGCTTCGCCTTTTCCGTTTCTGCTTCATTTGAACACTAAATTCAAGTCCATTGAAAGGAATTCCTCGACCCCCAATCCTCCAGTTCCGACAATGAATGCACGGAAAGGATGAAATAAAGTCGAGAATTTGGGTAATCCTTCATTGGTCGTTCTTCTCCCAGTTTTCACCTCAATGGCAACAATCTTCTTTCGGCGTACCAATACAAAATCGACCTCATCGTTCCTGTCACGCCAATAATATACTTGATAGTCACATATTCCTGCTTGACTCACCAAGTACGCCCCTATGGCAGATTCCACATATCTTCCCCATGCTTTGGGATTTTCTATCGCATCCATATAGTCCTCTTCTGCATAGACATTTCGTAGAGCATTGTTGTACACCTGAAATTTAGGTACCGAATTGTACTTTCTGGCAGTGTCTGCTGCATACTTTTGGAGACCGCACAGCAAGCCGCATTCATCCAACAGTTGCAAATAACCGGCTAAAGTCGTGACATTCCCTGCGTCTTGTAACTGGGCAGCCACTTTTGTCAGTGAAAGCAATTCGCCACTATAACTACTGCCCAATTCAAACAATTGTCGCAATAATTGTGGTTTCATAATTTTAGTGTCCATCAGCACATCCTTTGAAATAGAAGGTTCGATAAGGGCATCCTTCACGTAGTTTCGCCATCGCATATCGTGCTGTATGTAAGTGGCAGCACCTGGATAGCCGCCATAGTAGATGTATTGAGGCAATGTCCATCCGAAACACTCCTTCATTTCTGTAAAGGTCCAGTGTGGCAGACGGATCAGTTCAAAACGTCCAGCCAACGACTCCGTTAGCCCTTTTTCTATCAGCATACGCGATGAACCTAAAAGAACTACAGACAAAGGACGATGCTCCCGAGTGTCTCTATCCCATTCTGCTTTTACCGTTTCGCTCCAATTTTGAATCTTTTGTATCTCATCCACCACCAAAAGTCTCTTTTGTTCGCCACGTGCCACCATCTTCATGCGTTGTGCTTCCCAGATTTGAGCCAACCAAGAAGCCCCCACCCCCACGACATCATCGGCGGAGTAACTTTCGAAGGGAACACCACACTCTTCAAGCACTTGTCCTATAATTGTGGATTTCCCCACTTGTCGTGGTCCCACAATTACTTGAATCTTTCCTCTCGGCTCATTTACTCGTTCGAGAATCCATTGAAACTGAGCACGTTTGTATCCCATAATTCAAAAATGTTCAATTGGTTTATGAAAAATGTTCATTCGTTTGAACAAAAATGTTCAATCCGTTGCAAAGATAATCATCTTTCGTCAAATTGCCAAGAAAAAGGTCGATTTTTGCAATGAATCGTAAAAAATCATTCGAAATCCCCGACAATGATACAAATTTAATGATTGAAAGAACATAATTTGTGATGCTTTTTCTTGTGAAGGCTCCCTAAGAGTGCACCCTGTTCTCGAGCATCTCAAAAAATGGGGTCACCTGCATAACCGCGTGGATTAACCGAAAATCTTGACCAGCCTAAAGATG
>CALAVF010000383.1 GCA_937892315.1 uncultured Prevotellaceae bacterium
TACCCTGCAGAGCCGCAGGTCAATACAAAGGGAGCCGCAGAGGGAGCCTATCATCCCGGTCGTGGCGGTGGGTGGAGGTGTCTCCTAAAAGATTGAGCAGTGCCACTACCTCATGGATATTCTCCGTGAATGACAGATAATTTTTGATGCCTTTTGAGGTCAGTTGTGGATAGTCACGGTTGAATCGGACAAGTGTGGTTTGCGGAAATTGTGCAGCCATGTGCTCGAAGGGGAAACGGATGATGGCAGGGGTATTGAAACCTACACCGAACTCCAAAAGCAGTAGGCGTTTGCTGTATGATTTTTCGACAAACTGTTGATAACGTTCAGCCTGCAGATGCCAATGTTCATCCTCTACGAAGGTGTCGTCGCAACGAAGATTTACAGCCACGGGGCTGCCGTCAGGGGTATGTGGAATCAACTCTGTGGGGATGCGGCAATCCCTAATGGCAGGCAAGGCACGCTCCACCCACTGTTTGTTATAGTACAGTTCTTTGGGAGAGCCCGATTCCGGCTGGAAGAAGGCGTAGTCACCTTGTGTGGCGAAAATGTTGTTGGGGTCAAAACCTGCTTTATTGAACTGCCCATCGACATTGGTAGTGATGACGAAAAGTTCTTTACCCTTTACCAAACCATAAAGTTGGCGATAAAGCATGGCGGCTTCTGGACGATAGCGTGCAAACCAGATGTGCTTGGACCAATAGGCCCAACGTTCCTCTTCGGTCTTAAAAGGATAGAACGAAGACGTATAAAGGTCGGTGATGCCATAGCGGTCAATCCACTCTCGAAACTCATAGCGAAAATCCTCGCCCGCATAGTCCAATCCTGCTGCAGCAGAAAGCCCCGCACCTGCACCGATCAGCACGTAGTCGGCTTCAGCGATCAGTTGCCGCAGCCTGCGAACCCTCTGAGAGAAATCTGTGGTAGATGTCATAGTCCTTGTCTAAGAATACGTTAAATATGATGGTCTTGACGGATTGCCGCGGATGGTTCCTCACCGTCTCGATGGCTATCTCTGCTGCTCGCTCATTGGGGAAATGGAACACGCCTGTAGAAATGCAGCAGAAAGCGATACTTTCCAAACCAGCCTGTTCAGCGAGGTTAAGACACGAGCGGTAGCATTGTGCCAACTGCCCCTCCTGCTCCTTGGTAGGAATACCGGTGTCTATGATGGGACCGACAGTATGCATCACGTGCTTGGCTGGCAGGTTATAGCCCTTCGTAATGATAGCCTCGCCTGTTTTCAGGAGTCTGCCATGTAGTTGGTCGTCACATTCTTTCCTGAGTTGGATGCCCGCTGCCGAGTGGATGCAGTTGTCGATGCAGTTGTGGAG
>CALAVF010000384.1 GCA_937892315.1 uncultured Prevotellaceae bacterium
CGCCAACGGTTTCTCCTTCCAAATCATCTTGGAACATAATCACCTCGCCACGCTTAAAATCAGAAGAAGTCGCCGCATCAGGATTGTCCACACCCTCCTCTGCATCCTCATACCCTCCATCATCGCCCGCCTTTCCTTTCTTGCCTTTCACCTTATCCGTTGCAGCCTTGTCGGCACCATTGACCACCCCATTGATGGCATTGTCAACCTTCTGGTCAACCTTTTCCTTGACCTTATCCTTGAGTTTACCAAGAATACCCTGAGCATTCGCTTCGGGGGCACAAACGCCCATCAGGACGAACGCCAACATAAAAACATAGAACTTTTTCATTGTCGTCTGAGTTATTGAAAGTGAATTGTTTGGGGACAAAGATAGACATTTTCTTTTCTTCCACACCACCCTTTTGGGTGGAATTTTCACAATCAGCCCGAATTTCCACCCAAAAGGGTGGTGGGTAAAGGAAGAAATGAGTATCTTTGCCGTAGAATCAGACAACAGAAAGAATGAACAAACTCATCATCGCTTGGCTCCTTGCCACAGTCGCGTGCCTGTCAGCCCGTGCCGAATATACCGACCACCGCAACCGAAGGGTGGATTCGCTGGAAATGGTGCTGCAAAAGAATGCGTCGCTGACGGACACGGAACGGATAGGCATCTACAAAGACTTGATGTGGGGCTATCTGCAAACCGACGGGAAACGCTCGGTGGATTATGCACAGAAGACACTCGCCCTGTCCTACAAGATAAAAGGTCTCAACGTCCGTGTGAATGCCCTCCGCATCCTTGGACTCAACGCCTACGGTGGCGGCGACTACAAGACGGCACTGAAATACTTGGAAGAAGCCCTTGCCGTGACGGACTCGATGAAGAACGACCGCCGCTACACGGAAGCGGACATCGACGACAACCTGTCTGCCCTCTACGGCACCATCGCCAACGTCTATAACATGCAGGACCAACTGCACCTCGCCATCGCCTACTATCAGAAGGCACTACCGATTTTCGAGAAGCACGACTGGATGGAGTCAACCTCCGTGTGCCACCACAACATCGGCGAACTCTACCTGAGCATGGGCAACAACAAGGAGGCTGAACACCACTATCGGCTGGCGGTTGACTATGGCAGGCAGTCGGGCGACTCGCTCATCGTGGCCGTGCCGCTGAAGGGCTTGGCTGCACTCTATGTGGGGCAAGGCGACTATGCCCAGGCGGAAGCGGCGGCGAAGGAAAGTTTTGAATACTTCAGCCACCACACGGAGGAAGAAAACGAGGCATACATGGGAGTGCTGGTGCAGATGGCTCGCATCGCCCTGAAGGGACACGACGACATGGGACGTGCCGAGACGCTGGCGAAAGAAGCGAAGAGACACATCGGCGAGAATACGGGTGCGGAGATTCGTGCCGAGGTGTATAACCTGTGCTGCGAACTGGCGATGGAGAAGAAGCAATGGAGGGAGGCACTCGACTATGCCCTGCTGGCGGTGGAAACGGATACAATAGAGACCTACAACGACATCGGCACGTATGTCTATCTGGCACAAATCTACACCGAACTGGGCGAAAAGGAACTGGCAAAGGAGTATGTCACCAAGATTTACAACGGAATGAAACAGTTCGCCTCGAAGCACTACCAGTCGGGACTCTCCCAGATGGAGGTGCTCTACGAGACGGAGAAGAAGGAGGTGCAGATTGGCACTCTCGCCCACGAGCGGAGGCTGTACCTGATGCTGAGTGTGCTGGCGGCATTGCTGCTGTTGACTGCTATCATTGTGCTGATATACAGAAACATGGCGGAGAAACGGAAGAAAGCGTTGCTGACGGCGAAGGTGGCGTTGGAAACGGAAACGAAGGAACGGCAAATGCTGGCAAAGGACCTGCACGACGGGCTGGGCGGTATGCTCTCGCTGCTGAAACTGAAGGTGGACAGCGACGCCCCGAAGGAAGAAACCCTGCGGATGCTGGACAGCACGATGGCAGAACTGAGACACGTCGCCCACCACATCATGCCGAAGGAACTGCTGCAAGGCGGCTTGAAATCGGCACTGAGGGACTTTGTCATCTCGGTGCCCGGCGCCCATCTCCACTACGAGGGGGACGACGAACGCCTGAGCCAAGAACTTGAACTGGTGCTCTACCGCTGTGCCTACGAACTGGTGAACAATGCCATCAAGTATGCGTCTGCCAACCACATCGACATCTGCCTGACGAAAGGCGAACACACGGTGACCTTGAGCGTCCGCGACGACGGCAGGGGCTTCGACACCACTCAACCCACCACGGGCATGGGGCTGCAAAACATCCGCAACCGCATCGCTCCATACAAGGGGAAGATGGACATCACATCAAACGAAAATCAAGGAACTGAAATTCACGTCACACTCTCACGATGAAAAAATACAAGATAGACGTCAACATTGTGGACGACCACACGATGTTGTCAGAAGGACTCAGTCAGGCAATCAACAAGAGCGAAAACGCTCATGTCAGCCACACGTTCAAGACCCTGGAAAGTTGTCGGCAAACCCTCAAGACTCGCCGCCCCGATGTGCTGCTGCTCGACATTTCCATGCCCGACGGCGATGGCATCACATTCTGTCAGCAGGTGGTTGCCGAATATCCACAAGTCAGAATCTTGGCAATGACCTGCCACGACGAATACTCGCTCATCCAGAGAATGCTGAATAGCGGAGCACATGGCTACATCCTGAAAAGTTCCCCTGTCAAGGAACTGCTCAACGCCATCTCCCTCGTCTATCAAGGCGAAAACTACATCAGCGAGGAAGTGGACAGCATCATCCAACAAGGTGCTGCCCAGCAAGTGCCCCTGACCGACACCGAACTTGACATCCTCCGACTCATCTGTGCCGGACACACCAATCCCGAAATCGCCGAGCAACTCTACCTCAGCCCCGAAACCGTCAACTGGCACCGCAAACGCCTCCTCGCCAAATTCCAAGTCAAAAACACCGCCGGACTGGTCTCACTGGCAATCCAAGAAAAACTTTTGTAAATCAAAGGGGAAACGCTTGCAATCCAAAGAAAACTTTGTAAATGAAGGGAAACCTTGCAACTCAGGGGGAAACTTCACCATCCCATACAAAGACAAAAAAAGGAGTCCCCGCGACACTCGTCACGGGGACTCC
>CALAVF010000385.1 GCA_937892315.1 uncultured Prevotellaceae bacterium
CTAGGACACATGCCTCTCACGCATGGAACACGAGTTCGATTCTCGTAGGCGCTACCAAGAAATGACACAATTGTACTTGGCACACGGTACATGACAGGGCGCTTTCGTCTAGCGGCTAGGACACATGCCTCTCACGCATGGAACACGAGTTCGATTCTCGTAGGCGCTACCAAGAAATGACACAATTGTACTTGGCACACGGTACATGACAGGGCGCTTTCGTCTAGCGGCTAGGACACATGCCTCTCACGCATGGAACACGAGTTCGATTCTCGTAGGCGCTACTAAGAATGAAAAAGAGGAAAACCAATCGTGGTTTTCCCCTTTTTTTATTGCCTTTAGGAATCGTACCCCTCGGGTACGGCTTGGTGTACCCGAGGGGTACGCCACACCGTAGTCGAGGGCTACGATTCTTCTTGCGTCTTTTCGACATACTGAATCAATTTGCGATAGAACGCATGGTGCTGGAGAGTTGCCTTGTCACCAAAGATGATGAGTTTCATGCGGGCACGCGTCATGGCGACATTCATGCGGCGAAGGTCGGACAGGAAGCCGATTTGACCGCTGTCGTTGCTGCGAACGAGGCTAATCATGATGATGTCACGCTCTTGCCCCTGAAAGCCATCGACGGTGTTGACGCTGATGGCCTGCCGAAAGGGACGAAACTCCTCACGCTTGCGGATTTGCTGGCGAAGATATTGCGTCTGCACCTTGTAGGGGGAGATGATGCCCACATCAAGCCGTTCTTCGAGAAAACGCCCTTTGCCGATTTTCTCAATATAGTTTCTGAGGGTGGTCAAAACCAGTTCCGCTTCCGCCTTGTTGATGCGTCCGTGATTTTCGCCGATGAATTGTTCGGTGAAGTCAATGTCCAGTTTCTCATCTGGCGTGCCTTGTTTCTCCAAATCCTCGTTCACTTGCTGCTGAATCTCGTTGCCGTCAATCCATTGGATGGGATGTTCAAAGTCGAGCACGGAACGATGTTTCACGCTGGCATCCGACTCCACCTGTCCGTTGTAGAACCAGTCGGAAGAGAACTGCATGATGGCATCGTTCATGCGGTACTGCACTTTGAGCAGGGTGACGGCTGCGGGCTGATTCTCCACGATGCGTTCCATCAGCGTCTTTCCGAGCCCTTGCTTCATGGCTTCGTAGCACTTGATGGTAGGGGGCAACTGCTGATGGTCGCCTGCCAAGATGACTCGCGAGGCACGACGAATGGCAATCCAGCAGGCAGGTTCGAGTGCCTGTGCCGCCTCGTCTATAAATAAGGTGGAGAACTTCTGTCGCACCAGCACCTTGTTGGCAGAACCGACCAGCGTGCAAGCCACCACACGGGCTTCGTCGAATAGTTGTGCCGTGATACGCATCTCTATCTCCTGTGCTCGGTCACGCAGACGGGCAATCTTCTGATGGATGTTGTCGCCACGCTTGCGGTTCTCCTTCATCTGGCGGATGGTCTTGCGGATGCTCCACAGTTCGGGATAGTCGGGATGGCTCTCAAACTTGCGTTCGTAGGTGAACGAGAGCATCTTGTCGTTCACACGTGACGGGTTGCCGATGCGAAGAACGGGCACCCCATGATCCACCAGTTTCTCGCTAATCCAATCGACCGCCATGTTGCTTTGGGCACACACCATCACTTGCGTCTCTCGGTGCAAGGTCTCGTAGATGGCTTCCACCAGCGTGGTCGTCTTGCCCGTTCCGGGAGGGCCATGCACCACCTCCACGTCCTTTGCCCACAGCACTTCGTTCACAGCCGTCTCTTGGGTCTTGTTCAGCCACGGGAAGGGCATCGGGGCGAAAGTGCGTTTCTGCGGTTTCTGCACCCCTGCAAAGATGTCTCGGAGGTCGGCAAGACGGTTGTTCTTGGCATTGATGGCATCGTCGAGGGCATGAAACATCGCCTTGTAGGATGTCTCGTCGAAGTAGAGTTGCACGCCCAGATGGTCAGCATTCTGCAAGTCGATGAGGGCTTGAGAGGAGGGTAGGGTGACCACTATGCGGTCGCCGTCCACATAGGAAACCGTCGATGAAAAGGGGAAATAATGCCCTCCCTCTTCGGAGGTTGGGGTGCTGAAGAACTGGACAGGTTTCCCGTATTCAAACAGATGTTCGATGTCTTCATCCGCCTCGTCATGCTCCTTTCGGAAGATTTCCAGCACCAACTGATTCAGCGAGTTGTAGTAACTTCGACCTGCCTCAATCGGATACCAGCAGATGCCTCGATGGATTTTCCGCTTGATGCCCATCTTCTCCGACTGGATGCGAAACTCTTCCTTCTCGGCATCATATTCCATCTGGAGAAGGTTTCGGAGTCGTTGCAGATAAAGAGTGCTGTTTTGCATGGCGAGTTTTTAATCGATGTTGAGCATGAGGGCATCGGTGAAGAGAATCTCTGTGGTGTCGTCAATCATCTTGTGATAAACCAATGTCCTGAGTTTATCTTCCACATCCATCTTGTTCTCGTCGGTGAGGATGGACTTGAGCCGATGGTATGCCTCGTGTGCATTTCCGTCCACCAGCAGGATGAGTGCAAACAAGATTTGTGCCTCTTCGTTCTGCGGATCTTCCGATTGAATCTCAAGGATATACTTTGCCGCCTTGTCTTTTTGTCCATTGACTATCAGGCACCAACTCAGCAACAGTTTGACTTGCATGGAATCCTCGTCCAAGTAAAGTGCCTTGTAAAGATACTGCTGGGCATCCTCATGGCGGCCCGTTCGTACCAAAGCCTGCGAAGCGTGGAGCAGATAGCGTTGATTTTCAGGCTCTATCGCTATCAAGTCTGCATAACAGGCGGCAGCCTCCTCGTACAAATCTCCATTGAAATAAAGAGAAGCCAAATGGCTGAGCGTCCACTTGGAGTTGGGCTTCAGGGTGTTCGCCACGTGGTATGCCTTGATGGCATCTTCGGTTTGCGAGAGTTTCTGGTGGCAGAACCCAATCTTCTGCCAAAGGCTGGCATATTTCTCCTCAAATTCGTTCTTGTCAAGCGTTTCAAAGAGGAACAAAGCCGACCCATAGAACGTTTTGTGCATCAGGAAGTCGGCATACTGCATGATATCCTCTTTCGAGTCGGTCAACGTCAGTGCAAACAACGAGTTTCTGAAAGGAGTGACAGGACTTTTCTTCAACGATTCGAACGGATTGTAGAACTGCAACTTGTAGGGATAGGAATAGAAGAAGCGATAGAGGTCGAAGATGTACTGACGACGAATGTCCGACTTCTGTGGCTGCTTCTTTTCGGCATCGTCAATCAGTTCATCAATGTTCTCGCCGTCCAGTTGCTGATTGATTTGTGCCTCCACAGCCGCTTCGCCCATCGAACCTAACGAGTTGAACGTGAAGCACAAGGAGTATTTGTCGCTATTGCAGAAGGGGGCACCACCCAGCATCAACTTCATCAGTCGACCAATCTTGCCGCTGAGCACCTGCTTGATTTCTGGCACCAGAATGTCGTTGAACGAGAACGGATAGAACCAATGGGGCATTTGCCCAAAGAAGGAATGCCCTTTCAGCATGGCGAAAGAGGAGTAGTAGATGTCGGCTCCGTCGAGTTGCAAGTTTGCCAACTCACGCAGTTTCTTATCCACGTTCGCCTGAGCAACCCACTCAGGATTTTCGCCGTTCTTGATAAACACATCCAGGTCAACAGGGTCTTCCAAGTGGACACGTTTAAGCATCTGCCCCCGCATCAGCGTCGGGATGATGTCGTCACGCATTTTCGAGGTCACTTGGTCGGTGGTGCAGCAGAGTTGCAGTTGCATCATCGTGGCGTATGTGTCGTGTACAAAAGCAGGGTCTTCACGATAAATCGCCAACCTGTCTCGCAGTTCCTTGCTGTCGTCAAACTGACCATAGAAAAGGTACGTCACCAGCACGAAACCCACCAATGCCCGTTGCGAAATCTGCACATCCTCCACCAGATAGCAATCCAGCAGGAAGAAGATTTTGGCGAGGTCGATAAACTCCAGCAGGGAGAGGGTCACCGCACTTACAAACACCGCCTTGTCGAAACTGCTGATGTGGTCGGAAAAAATCAGACGGTTGGCTTGGTCCACATCGCCATTTTGCCACACCTCGCTTGTCCAGGTCCAGTTGAAGAGTTGCAGAAGGGCAGCCTCGTGGTCTTTCTCCAACTGCTCCATCCGATGCTGACGGATGGAATCACGCATCAATTCGTCTTGGTTCAGTTGGGTGATTTCGGTCGAGATGGACTCGATGAGGTTGACCAGATACTCAAACGACGGCACATTCTTCAACTCTTTGCGAGAACTGACATACTTCTCGCTGGCATTGTTCTTCAGTCGTTCAAAGCGTTCCAGTCGAGCCGTGGCAAACTGCAAATCGCGACAAATTTTCTCGCGAATCTGTCCCGACTGAGCATCCTTCACCCCATTCAGCATGAACTGAATCATCTGCTGATAGGTCGTCCACAACCTTTCCACCTGTTCTTCCACCTCCCAGTTGCCGACGCTTGCCGCTTTCTGGCGGATGGCAGGGAAGGCGAGAGCCAAGTTGTTCTCTTTTAATTCTTGTTTTATCTCGTTGAAATCCATCTTCTTCAATCCTTCAAAACTTCATTTCTTTTAATCTTTCAGTCCTTCAATCCTTCCATTTCTTATTTCTTCAATCCTCTTCCTTTCACCCATTTATCCACCGCTTGCATCATCGAGTCGGTCGGCATGAAAGAAACTCGCATGGGGACATAGTTGAAGAGCGTGTCGGGCAGGTCGATGCCGTTCTCCTTGGGGATAAAGTCCAGCACGTTGGAGGTGCTGTCGGCATTTAATGCCAAGACCGCCTTGTCGTACACCTTCCGGATGTTTCCGACTTCTTCCTTTCGAGCCTTATACACAGAGTCGGCAAAGGCCACACACATCATGTCCGCCACCTTCAGGTCTTCTGTGCCCGTCAGCCTCTTCGCCCCTCTTGCCACCGCCTCGCTGGCAAATGGTTCGGGCAGGATGGCGCCATCATATTGGTTTTGGTCAACCATCAGCATCCTCAACTTGATGTTGTTGATTTGCGGCTTGTTCAGGTCGAGGCTCTGCAGTTTCACAGACTCCAGAATCTTGTCGGCAAAGAAGTCAAGCACCGAATGGCGTGTGATGCCAATGATTTTCTCCTTGATGCTTTCCGCCTTCAGCAGTCGGGCATTCTGCGCCGTGACCAGCCAAAGCCTCACGTCACCACCCATCACCACCTGTGCCGAATCTCCTTGTCCTCGCCAGATGCACACTTTCACGAGGTCGGTCACAATGCCATCGATGTCGCCATTCACAAACGCGGTGTCGGCATCCATCGCCGCATCGAACGTGACCAAGCGAACATTCACGCCCAGCGAATCGAAAAGTCCCAGCGAGTCGGCATAATAGAAGGGCAGGCAATCCACCGTTGGCAACACACCCAATCGGAGTGCCGTCGAGTCATCATCATTCGCCGCCTTGTCTGTCTGGTCACATGCCCCGCACAGCCCCATCGCCAGCAGCCACACAAAAAAATATCCCAGTTTTCGCATCTTAATTTCTAACTGTTATTTCTCTATAAGGTTGCAAATTTACAAATATTTTTCTTATCTCCCGTGAAAATCTCTGATAAATTCTAAATAAGTCGCAAATTTGCCTTTCATTGACCTTTCATCCCCATCGCTCAAAGATGCTTCTTTTGTACGCTCGCATAGGACAAAACGACACACTCGACACCTCGAAAGTGGTGTGACTCACACCGCCCGAGTGGTCTGAGTCACACCGCCGAGGCGGT
>CALAVF010000386.1 GCA_937892315.1 uncultured Prevotellaceae bacterium
ATACGAGATTCAAGTGTGACTGGAGTTCAGACGTGTGCTCTTCCGATCTTGAAAATGGACAAGACGATATGGTTGTGCAGTACGACCAATATAAATATTGTGGCGACACTATCGCCTTGCAGTTGGACATCCGCAATAAGACGGAGGAAATGCTGAATATTTCAACACGGAGAAACGACTCTAAGCCTTTGAAGTACACAGGAAAACAGTCGAAAGGGGAGGGTGAACATGCAACAGAAGTTTTCGACAGCAACAAGAAGCACTTCACGCTCAGATGGTACAACACGCATAGCACCTACAGCATCTTCCCTGACGAATCGTTTATCAACGAGGTTTATGACTCGGAGAAAGGTGTTGACCCTCGGATGGAGCACTTGATGGAAATGCTGATGATGAAAGGGGAAAAGTTGGACAATAAGTTTGCGGGTTGTTGGCGTAGGGTAGGAGTGTTCGACGAATTGGACGGGTTTACGTATGTCTTTCAGAATGTGGCAGAAATGCACAAGATATATGATGGCGAACACGTGGTGCTCGTCATCGGGGCTTCCGACAACAATCCGCTGATGGAAACCACGATGATTTTCTGGCCATGCACGTATGTTTCCGACACCAATATCAAGGAGTTTCAGAATGATTGTCAAATCACATGGCTGACAGGCGATTCTTTCAAACTTCGTTTTGACAGAGGTGATGGCATGATGGTAGATGAATTGTGGAAGCGTTCTGGTTTGCCTCATGGTTTCCAACGTCTGTTTGGAACAAACGAACCCGTTTTTGAACTGATAGACCCTCTTTCGAGATAAGCCCTTGGCTTCTTCTCAAATCGCTCTTTTTTGTGCAAAAGTATGATAAAACAGGTGAAATCCAAGTGAATTCTTGGGCTTCACCTGTTTTTTATTTAAAAAGATGTGTTAAATGTCAACGTA
Source organism: uncultured Prevotellaceae bacterium (assembly GCA_937892315.1). The sequence continues at coordinate 927 of CALAVF010000386.1, forward strand.
AATTCGTAATTTTGCATCGTTTTACTCCTTTCCCATCGTTTGGGAGAGGTATTTTGTCGTAAAAAGGAACGGATAAAGATATCCTCCCGAAAGTGTAAAAAGATTCAAAAGAACTCTAACATACAATATGAAACATCAGTTACGTAGTGCAGTTTGTACAGAAGGTCGCCGTATGGCTGGAGCACGTGCTCTGTGGGTAGCCAACGGAATGAAGCGTGAACAGTTTGGCAAGCCCATCATCGCCATTGTCAATTCGTTCACTCAGTTTGTCCCTGGCCACACCCATCTGCATGAGGCTGGACAGATTGTGAAAGCCGAGATTGAGAAGATGGGATGCTATGCCGCAGAATTTAACACCATCGCCATTGATGACGGTATCGCAATGGGGCATGATGGTATGCTTTATTCCCTCCCTTCACGCGACATCATTGCCGACTCTGTGGAATATATGTGCAATGCCCACAAGGCTGATGCCATGATTTGTATCTCCAATTGTGACAAGATTACGCCAGGTATGCTGATGGCAGCCATGCGTTTGAACATCCCTGCCGTGTTTGTGAGTGGCGGTCCGATGGAGGCTGGCAAGTATAAGGGTGAAAACCTCGACCTGATTGCAGCCATGATTAAGGGTGCCGACCCCACGGTGAATGACGAGGAGTTGGCTGAGGTGGAAAACCGTGCCTGCCCAGGTTGCGGATGCTGTTCGGGTATGTTCACTGCCAACTCGATGAACAACTTGACCGAAGCCATTGGTCTTTCATTGCCAGGCAACGGAACGATTCTTGCCACCCATGTGAACCGCAAGGAACTGATGAAGGCGGCTGCCCGTCAGATTGTGAAGAATGCGTTGGCATATTATGAGGATGGTGACGAGTCTGTTCTTCCACGTTCCATCGCTACTCGCACGGCGTTCCTCAATGCCATGACGCTCGACATTGCCATGGGCGCCTCTACCAACACGGTGCTCCACTTGTTGGCAGTGGCGCAGGAAGCAGGGGTTGACTTCACGATGGCAGACATTGATGCCCTGTCACGCAAGACGCCTTTCCTCTGCAAATTGGCTCCTAACTCCCAAAAGTATAGTGTGCAGGAGTGCGGTCGTGCAGGCGGCATGTTGAACCTGCTTGGCGAATTGGCGAAGGGAGGCTTGATTGACACCTCTGTGAAGCGTGTCAATGGTGCCACTTTGGCTGAGGATATTGAGAAGTATTCAATCCTGAAAGACGATATTGCCCCCGAAGCAAAGCGTATCTACTCCAGTGCTCCGGCAGGCGTGTTCTGCAACCAGTTGGGTGTGCAGAATACCAACTATGAGACATTGGACACCGACCGCACAAATGGTTGTATCCGTGACATTGAACACGCATACACCAAGGATGGCGGTATGGCAATTCTTTTCGGCAATATCGCACAGGATGGTTGCGTAGTGAAGACGGCTGGTGTGGACGAGAGCATTTGGAAGTTCTCAGGTCCTGCTGTTGTTTTCGATTCACAGGAAGATGCTTGCGAAGGCATCCTTGGCGGCAAAGTCAAGAAAGGCGACGTAGTGGTGATTACCCACGAAGGCCCCAAGGGTGGTCCTGGTATGCAGGAGATGCTGTACCCAACTTCCTACATCAAGAGCATGCACATGGGTAAGGAATGTGCCCTCATCACCGACGGTCGTTTCTCTGGCGGCACATCCGGTCTTTCCATCGGTCACGTTTCTCCCGAGGCAGCATCGGGTGGCAACATTGGCAAGATTGTAGATGGCGACATCATCGACATCGACATTCCCAACCGTTCCGTCAACGTGCGCCTCAGCGACGAGGAACTGGCAGCGCGTCCACAGCAACCATTGAAACGTAATCGTGTTGTATCAAAAGCCCTCCGTGCTTATGCTCAGAGTGTAGCATCAGCAGATAAGGGAGGCGTAAGAATCATCGACTAAAAAGATATGGAAAAGATTACAGGTGCAGAAGCGATGATGCGTGCCCTCGAACATGAGGGTGTGGATGTGCTTTTCGGCTATCCAGGCGGTTCCATCATGCCGACATACGATGCACTTTTTGACCATAAGAAATCACTGAATCATATTCTTGTTCGTCATGAACAAGGTGCTGTTCATGCTGCTCAGGGTTATGCCCGTGTGAGCGGCAAGGTAGGTTGTGCCATTGTCACTTCTGGCCCAGGTGCAACCAACACCGTTACGGGTATTGCCGACGCATTGATTGACTCCACTCCGATGGTGGTCATCTGTGGTCAGGTGGGTGTTGCCATGCTGGGTACGGATGCCTTCCAGGAGGTTGACGTGGTGGGCATCACATCGCCTATCAGCAAGTGGAGTTATCAGATTCGCCGTGCCGAAGATGTGGCATGGGCAGTCTCCCGTGCTTTCTACATCGCCAAGAGTGGTCGCCCGGGTCCTGTGGTGCTCGACTTTGCCAAGAACGCACAGACAGGCATGGTGGAATATGAACCTGCCAATGTCGATTTCATCCGCAGTTACGACCCAGAGCCAGATGTGCAGATGTCTGACATTGAGCGTGCTGCCAAACTGATTAACAACAGCGTGAAGCCCTTTGTTCTTGTTGGACAGGGTGTGGAACTGGGCAATGCACAGGAAGAACTTCGTACCTTCCTCGAGAAAGCAGACATTCCTTGCGGAACCACCTTCCTTGGTCTTTCCGCCATTCCATCCGACCATCCTCTGAACATGGGTATTCTCGGTATGCATGGCAACCTCGGTCCGAACGTGATGACCAACCAGTGTGACTTGCTCATTGCCATCGGTATGCGTTTCGACGACCGTGTGACAGGCAATCTTGCCACATACGCCAAGCAGGCAAAAATCATTCACTTCGATATCGACCCCGCCGAGTTCAACAAGAATGTTCCTGTTGACCTCAAGGTGTTGGGCAATTGTAAGGAGACCCTTGCCGCTGTCACGCCATTGGTGGATGCTGCCAAGCACACCGCATGGATTGATGGCTTCAAGCCTTACGCAGAGAAAGAGTATCATAAGGTCATAGACAAGGCACTGCATCCGAAAGAGGGGCCGCTGCTCATGGGCGAAGTGGTTCGCAAGGTCAGCGAAGCCGCCAACAATGAGGGCATTCTTGTGACCGATGTCGGACAGAACCAGTTGATGGCTTGTCGCTACTTCAAGTTCACCAAGCAGCGTTCCGTTGTTACTTCGGGTGGACTTGGCACGATGGGCTTCGGACTTCCTGCTGCCATTGGAGCAACCTTCGGGGCGCCCGACCGCACCGTTTGCCTCTTCGTGGGTGATGGAGGTTTGCAGATGACCATTCAGGAACTGGGCACCATCATGGAACAGGGTGCTCCTGTCAAGATTATCCTCTTGAACAACAACTTCCTCGGCAATGTGCGTCAGTGGCAGGAGATGTTCTTCAGCCATCGCTATTCGTTCACGCCGATGGTCAATCCCGACTACGAATTGATTGCGAAGGGTTATGGCATTCCTGCTAAGACCGTCATCGAACGGGCAGACCTCGATGCTGCCATACAGGAGATGTTGGCAACCCCAGGCCCTTACCTCCTCCAGTGTGCCATCAAGGAAGAAGACAATGTGTT
>CALAVF010000387.1 GCA_937892315.1 uncultured Prevotellaceae bacterium
GTGCCCACGCTCCGCCGAAGGATGCCAGGGCGAGCAGCAGACAGAATAATGCTTTTTTCATAAGGTTGTTGGTTGTGAAAAAAGGGCCGGCACGCACGCCAGCCCTTCTTTATCGATAAATGTTGTGTATTACTTCACGAGCACCTTCTTCACTTCGCCGTTTGCGTAGCGGATAATGTTCACGCCCTTCTGAGGAGCGGCGAGGCGGGCACCGGAGATGCTGTAGATGCCAGCGGCAACGGTCTGCTGTGCAGCGGCTGCGGAGATGGCGAGTGGCGATTCTTCGCTGAGGAAGGTTACGGTGTAAACAACTCGCTTGCCGTCATACTCGATGGCGAGGCGTACGACTGCCTTGCTCTCGTCTGCCTTCTCGAAGGCGAGTTCCATTGGGTCGAAGAGCACCTTGAGGCCGCCTTCGAGCGAGAATCCTGCCATGGAGTTGATGTTGCCGGTTTCTGGCACCACGTAGCCGTCAGCGCCGAAGAGTGCGAGTTCTTCCAGTTCGATAGGAGTGAAGATGGTGGAAGACTTGGCTGCGTAGAAGGTTGCTGCCTCCAGTTCGGAGAGGTCGCTGATGCCGAGTGCCTCGAAGAGGTCTGCGGTGTCGAGGGTGTATTCGAAGTAGCCGCTCTCGCCGAATCCTTCCTCAGTCACCTCTGCGTCCTTCTCGACGCGGAGAACGGTCTCTGCCTCTGGGCGAACTTCGTCAACATAGAGCACCTGGAGAACGTACTTGATGTACTTGCCGTTTTCCTCGTTCACGAGGTAGATGTTTGCCACGTAGGAGTCGCCTACAGAGCGGGCACCAGGATACTGCCACCATGAGATGACGCCTGCGTTGGTGATGCCGATGCCGAATGAGCATGAAGAACTCCATCCTGCGTTGTCAACCACTACCTGGTGTTCCTCGTTTTCATACTCTTGTGAGCCGAACCAGAAGCCGCCGCCGCCGTCGGTCAGCGTCTTGTTGCTTGACCATTCGAGTGTTTCCTTGCTGGCGTTCCACTTGTCGGTGTAGAGTTTGTAGTCTCTTGTGCCGATCTTTCCCTCGATGTAGTCGAGGTCGAGTTGTGTGGTAGCCTCCCATTCATAAGAGTCCTGTGGAATCATCTGCATGGTGATGCCGTCGGTTGATACGAGTTCGTATTCAACTGGCTCTTCGCCCTGCTTTGGAGCCTTCACGGTGTAAACCACGTTCACCACATAATAGTTCTGGCCGTACTGGAAGATGATGGGGATTGTCACCACCTTGTCCTCGGTGATGTCGATGTAAACATTGGCATACTGACCAATCTCGAACTCGCCGTCTTCCAGGCTGGATGCGTCGATATAGACGGGTGCGTGGTTGCTCCAGGTGTCGATGTAGCCTTCCTCGTTGAAGTAGTAGCCACCGCCGCTTGTCGTGTGGTTGTCAGAAATTTCGCCTTCAGCGGCGTATGCGTAGAAGTCATCGATGTCGCTCGCCTCACAGCCGAGAGCGGCAACAATTGCTTCGATGTCAACCGAGAATGCCTTGGTGCTGTAGTCGGTGTTGGCAGGGGATGAAACTTCCACTGTTGCTTCTCCCACCTTTACCATTGAGTTGGGGTCAACCGTCTCAGGCTTCTTCACGCTGGCGATTACCTTGATGCGGGCAGCCTTGGCGCCGTAGATGAGGTAGAGATATGCATAGTCTTCGTCGCCGTCCTTCATCGTGCCAGGGAACTGGCCAGAAGTAATGGAGAACTCACCGTCAGCCAGTGTGATGTCCTGTGCATAGAAGGTGTTGGCGCCTGTGCCCCAAACCATTGGAGCGTTCATGGGCAGTGTCACTTCAGTAGCAGTTGCTTCGTCGTAGTTAGAATAGCGGCCGTACCAAGCACCGCCAGCAGCGTCCTCGGGGAGCACGAGACGGTCTTCCCAAGAGTACTGCACTTCGCCCTCGATAGAGTCAACCTTCACCACCTGCGTGTAGGTGTAGTCGGCAACGCTTGCGTCAAACTCGTCGGCTGTAGTGCCCAGAGCCTCGTAAACACCGTCGAGCGTGGTGCTGTAGGTCTTGCCCTCATACTGCTTGCCTTCCACAAAGTCGAGCGTCAGGGTGTAGTCCTTCACGATTTCGAGGCCTGCGAGAGATGTGGTTGGGTCTGGAATCGCTGACTTCTCGGCTGCATTCACATTGAGTGTGATGTCGAAACTTACTTGCTTCTCGCCGTTGACAAGATAGAGGGTAGCCTTCAACACGGAATTTTCATACACTTTCTTGAAGAAATTGGGCATTTGACCCATATAGATGTCCACAACAGAAGTGGCGCTTTCCTCGTCTGTGTCATAAGACAGACCGACATACCAGCAAGTACCATCGTCACCGTAGCCTTGTGCCACGCCGGCAGCGTTCATCCAGAACTCGTTGGCATTGCCGGTGTAAGCGTTCGATTGACCATCGTCAGTCTTAAGGTACACGGCACCGCCGGCCTCGATAAGTTCTTTCAAGGCATCAGTGTCAGCCAATCCGAGAGCCGTAGCGATTTCATCGGGGTTGAAGCCCTCATCACCGCTGTAATAGTCGTTCTCTGGGTCACTTGTGATGGTCACAGTGTACTGTGCCTTAGCCACGATGCTTACCATCATCAGGGCAAGCACGAGAAGAGAAGAGTAAATTTTTCTCATAGTTAAAATAGCTAAATAGTTAATAAATGTGTATTAGTTTGAATATGTATTAGTTTGTTATGTTGTTATTTCTCATTGGGTTGGAGAGAGAGACTCGTCACGTTTCGGACAATCTTCTGGACGATGTTGAAAAATGCGGACTGCTTGACGTAGTTGTTGTAGCGGTTGATGACATCGTCGGTGTTGAAGTCTTTCACGATGTGGGTGATGAAGTATGACTGCTTGGAGAGCGGCTTGTTGAGCCATGCATTGTCGAAGGGGACTTCCACGATTTCTCTTTGATGCACTCTTGTCACAACCATTTTTCAATCCCTTTCATTGGTCTTCTCGCCATTTGGCGGATGGCACCTTGGTAGTCTTCCTTGGTCAGACGGGAGAGGTCGTCGTGCTCCACCTCGTCATAGGCGGGCAGTCCTGCCAGCAGTGTTTCCAGAGCCTGATCGCTTCTGAGGTCGTCGGTCGCTTCTATCTCCTGGTCGAGACGGTCTCTGAGCCACATCTTGCTTCTCGTGTCGAGGGTGTGGAGCATCATCCATACGCTGTCGAGCGACATCTGCCCGTTGGGTGCTTCTGCCACATAGGCATCTGCAACGGGCTCGCCAGCCTTCATGCTTGCCTCGGGCTCCTGCACCTTTTCCATATAGTCGACCGTCTTTCTCATTGTTGTCGATTTTTTCGATTCGGTGGCAAAGTTCATCTTTTCTTTTTGAACTTGCAACTTTTTCCTTCACTATTTTCGTCTTTTGGAGCATTTTCCCATCTTTTGGACGATTTTTGTATTGCGCAGTTAGCGGGACGGGTGTAACACGCCCTTTTCTTCGCCCCCTACGTCGTTACCTCGATGCGTATCAATTCGTGCACCCGATTTGTAATGTTACAATGCCCGTGCATGAATTGATACGAGACGAGGGAACGACGTAGGGGCTGACGGAAACGCGTGGGGAATTTCACGCAGAAAACACGGAAATACGCAGAAAAATTATCTGGGGTCTGGCGAAATTACTCTTTCCGCGTATTTCTGCGATTTCTGCGTGAAATAACATAGCAGCGGAGGGCTTCATGTCACGCAGAAAACGCAGAAATACGCAGAAAGGTTTTATTCGCCGACCATTCTCTCGGTGTCCTTTCTGCGTATTTCTGCGTTTTCCGCGAGAAACAAAAAACTCTTTCCGCGTATTTCCGCGATTTCTGCGTGAAATAACATAGCAGCGGAGGGCTTCATGTCACGCAGAAATCGCAGAAATACGCAGAAAGGTTTTATTCGCCGACCATTCTCTCGGTGCCCTTTCTGCGTATTTCTGCGATTTCCGCGAGAAACAAAAAACTCTTTCTGCGTGAAATTATAAACTCTTTCCGCGTGCCATAACCCACACTTTCCGCGTGAGATAATACACACTTTTCCGCGTGCCCCTACGTCACACCCTCGTCTCGTATCAATTCATGCACCCGATTTATAACATTACAACACCCGTACACGAATTGATACGCATCGAGGTAACGCCCTATGCCCCCTCGTAACTATGCAAGTTTCTGTAGAACGACGACATCGACGAATACCCCACCATCTGCGCCCCCTCCGACTTCAGCAACTTCGGGTTCTCCTCGTGCAGCCGCTGCGCATACGCAATCCGGTGGCGGTTGATGTACTCCGAGAACGACATCCCCATCTCCTCCTTCATGCATCGCAGCAGATACGTGCGGTTCGTCCCCAGCATGGTCGCCAGGTCGTCCAACTTCAGGTCAGGCTGCGTGAAGATTCGCTCCTCCTCCATCAGCCGTTCCAGCCGAGGCAGCAGGTGAGAGGGTAGGGGAGGGAGACCCGCCGAGGGCTGCACCCCCTTCGCCTCCTCCGCCGCTGTTTCACTGTGCCGCAACACCGTCCCAGCCCCCGCCGCCACAGGCAGTCCGCCGTGCTGCAACCCCGTTGCAGCCC
>CALAVF010000388.1 GCA_937892315.1 uncultured Prevotellaceae bacterium
CATTGTGGAAACAACCAAGAAGCACAACAACTCACCATATGCTGCTATCCGAGCTTTATTCTAAGAACGGATAACGGCTATATGGTAATCGCTGAATAGTTACATTTTCGGCTCAGATGTTAAACAAATGTTAAAATTTGAAAGTTTTCATCCTTTTTGTTTGGAAGTTTCAGCAAAAATGCACTACCTTTGCAGTGTATTACTAAAGTAGTACACTAATAACATCGCAATCAATGACTCCACTACCCTGCCAGACAGACACGAACTGCCTCAACCGAATCAGACGGGAAACCTCACAAGAGATCCCCTCAGCACCTCAAAACCGACCACGACGTGATCGGTTCATCGACCACGACGTGGTCGGCACATCGACTACGACGTGGTCGATTTTGAGGCAACGGAAGAGCCTCCTGGACGACTTCGGCACGGCAGGAGTGGAGGCAACGGTATCGCCCACACAGGAGTGACGAAAAGAACAAAAGACAGTTACACATTATATATAAAATAAAAGACTATGCTAAAGATTGAAAACGTAACGTTTGGCTACAACGCCATCCACCACGTGCTGGAAAACTTCTCGCTCCAGTACGACGAGCCGGGCATCTACGGCCTCTTGGGCAAGAACGGCACCGGCAAGTCCACCCTGCTCTACCTCATCATGGGACTGCTCCGTCCCCGTCAGGGTCAAATCACGTTCGACGGCTTCGACACCCAACAGCGTCAGCCCGAGGCACTTCGGGAGATGTTCATCGTGCCCGAGGAGTACAACCTGCCCTCCATCACCCTGCCCGAGTATGTGAAGGTGCTCAAGCCCTTCTACCCCAACTTCGACGAGCAACTGATGGTGCGTCTGCTCACCGTGTTCGAGATGCTCGACGTCAACGGAGCCACGCCAGATGAGAACGGAATCCCAAAGGTCAACCTGGGTTCGCTGTCGATGGGTCAGAAAAAGAAAATCTATATGTGCATCGCCCTCGCCGCACGCACCAAACTGCTGCTGATGGACGAGCCGACCAATGGTCTCGACATCCCCAGCAAGAGCCAGTTCCGCAAGGTGGTGGCACAGGGCATGCGGGAGGACCAGACGGTCATCATCTCCACCCATCAGGTGCGAGACGTGGAGACGCTGCTCGACCACGTGACCATCATCGAGCAAAACACTGTCTTGCTCAACGAGAAAATGAACATGGAAGAGCCCGTCAACCTGGAGGAACTCTTCATCAAGGCATTAACCAAAGCAGAAATAGGAGGATAAAAGTATGAACTTCAGTAAAGAACGCTTCGCGAACTTCGCAAAATACGACCTCGCGATTAACAAGGTGTTTTATCGCAATCTGGCACTCTTCACCACCATTGGTGCCGTAGGCATTGCCGTGTTGGGCTTCATGGGACGCTACACCATGTGGAAAGGCGTCACCTTCAGCGATGGAGGCATCGACGCCGACCCATACTCCTATTCGGGCTACAATTCGTTGTTTGGGACAGCCGGCTACGTGGTGGGGTTCCTCGGCATCATGCTCTACATCTTTGCCGGCTGCAGTTTCCACAACCTCCGCAACAAGCAGGGACGCATCACCGAACTGACCCTGCCAGCCACTAACTTAGAGAAATTCGTTTGGCACACAGGGCTGATGCTGGGCGGCGGTTTCATCCTCTGCATCCTCTCACTCCTGCTTGCCGATGGCGTGAATGCCCTCCTGACGCTGGCTGTCTATGGCAGCGAAGGCGGTGTGGCATCGCTGACTGCCTCTGTGGGAGATCTATTCGCAATGAACATCCCCGCTTGGATAGGAGATTCAAATATTATCGTCAATGGAGAGGGCCTTCCTATGAACGAAAGGGCTGCATTAGGCTATGCTCTCTTGCATTCCATCGGCTTTTGCGTTGTGTGTGCGGCTATCGCCGAAACAATCATCTATCTGTTTGGCAATGCGGTGAAGTATAAGTACAACATCATCCTCACCTACGTCGCCATGCAAGTGCTGGGCTTCATCTTCGTCATCCTGTTCTTTATTGGTATCGCCATCTTTGCCGGCCGCGTGGATGCCATCTACGAGGTGGAAAATGGAGGTGAAATCCTGGCTCACGACATGATGGTAGGTTTCTACATCATAGGTTCGCTGGCACTCATCCTTGCCGCCTTCCTCGGATGGAAGAGTTACCGCCTCTACACCCAGGCACAAATCACCACTCCTTTAAATAAATAATGTGTAAAGACTATGCAATTCAAAGACAATAAAGCCATCTACCTGCAAATCGCCGACCTCATCTGCGAAGACATCCTTCAAGGCAAATATGCCGAGGACGAACGCATCCCAAGCGTGAGGGAGTACGCCGCCGTGGTGGAGGTGAATGCCAACACCTGTGCACGGGCTTACGACTGGCTGCAGGGGCAGGACATCATCTACACGAAGCGTGGTCTCGGCTATTTCGTCTGCGTGGGAGCCACCGACGCCATCCGACAGATGAAGCGTCAGGAGTTCCTCACGGTGACCCTGCCCGAAGTGGCACGCCAGATGGTGAACCTCGACATCACCATGCAAGAGTTAACAAACGGAATTATTCAACTGCAACAATAACAAAAAACGACTATGAATTTCAATAAAATCATTATTGCCATCTGTCTTGGCATCGCACTCTACAGCATGACTTCATGCACCCTGTCGAAAGACGAACTGAAACGCATCGTCCGCAAAGAAGCGGGCAAGGACGACTTCCGCGACAGCGAGAAGTGGGGCAAAGTCATCACCAAAACCCTCGACCTCAGCGAGTTCGCCCACATCAACCTCGCCGGCAATGCCGACATCAACTTCCATCAAGGCGACGCCCTGAGCGTGGAGGCATACGGCAACGAGAAAGCCATCGAGGGCAACGACATCTATGTGGAGGACGGCACCCTCGTCGTCAAGATGAAAGACGATGCCGACGGCAGACAACCCAGCATCAAACTCATCATCACAGCCCCCACACTGGAAAGCATCAACGTGACGGGTGTGGGCGACATCGAGATGAAGGACACCATCGAGTTTGCTGGCGACTTCGACATCAACGTGGCAGGTGCGGGCGACGTGGAAATCGACCGCCTCAAGTGCCAGAACTTCGGCATCCACATCAGCGGTGCTGGCGACTTCGATGCCCAGAAAATCAAGTGCAAGGGCAAGGCAGAAGTGCTCATCAGCGGTGCCGGCGACATGAAGGCCGACCTGAAAGCCAACGACATCAGCGTGACCATCAGCGGAGCAGGCGATGCCGACCTCGACGTGAAGTGTCAAAACCTTACCGTGGCAGCAGGTGGCTCAGGCGAAATCGAACTGAAGGGCGAATGTGCTCACCTGACCAAGCAGTCGAGCGGCATGGCAAGCATCGACTCCCGCAAGTTGGCGATTCACGAGAACATTGTGATTCAGTAGAGAAAGAGGAATCATCGGAATAATCGGAGTATTCCGAAAACTCCGATTTCTCCGAAAAAACCAACAGCGGAACAGCAGCATGTTGGCATTGCTCGACCTCTCCCAACTGCTCGAACTCCCCACCCCCGACGGGTTCGACATTCAGCAGCCCGAAGCCGGCGACCCTTCTGCCGTCCTGCCCACCGCCCCCGACATCATCTATAGCGAGGCACTGGGCATCAAGCCGCAGATTCTGGCAAGTAAACTGGGTGTGCAGAGTGCCGAAAAGAGCGTGAAGATTGCCCAAGCAGGCTTTTACCCCACCGTCTATTTCTCAGGCGGCATGGGTAGCAGTTACTACAAGACCTCGGGCTTCGAGGCTGCATCCTTCGGCAAGCAGATGGACGACAACTTCAACCAATACCTTGGGCTTTCCGTCTCCATCCCCATCTTCAACCGCTTCGCCACTCGCAACGCTGTCCGCACGGCACGGCTGCAGGTAGCCGCCCAGCAACTGCAACTCGACGAAACCAAGAAGACCCTCTACAAAGAGATTCAACAGGCGTACTACAATGCCCTCGCCGCCCAGAAGCAATGCGTCAGCAGCGATGCCGCCCGCGAGAGCAGCCAAACCGCCTTCGACCTCATGCAGAAGAAGTACGAGAACGGCAAAGCCACCGCCACAGAATATCAGGAGTCAAAAACCAACCTCCAGAAAGCCGAAGCCACCGCCCTCCAATCTCGCTACACCTTCCTCTTCCGCCAAAAGATTCTGGACTTCTACAGAGGACGCTCGCTGGAAAATGATTGATAATCATTTTCCA
>CALAVF010000389.1 GCA_937892315.1 uncultured Prevotellaceae bacterium
TTCCGATCTTCAGCAAAGCGACCGAAAAACCGAACGAAGTTGAGTAAATTATCAAATGTAAAATCGTAAATCATCCTATGGGTACACAACATAGCAAAGCAGCCAAAGAGTTCTTGAAGAACCAAGACTATGCTCATTGGCACGACAACACCTTCTGGGCAGTACGACAGAAGCGTGACAACATGGCACAGGGGCTTGACGAATGGGAGCAGTTGCGTGAGAAGGCATCTGCCATCAAGCGACACACCATCACACACCTTGACCAGTATCTCGACGAGTTTGCCACCAATGCCGAACGCAACGGCACCATCGTGCATTGGGCAAAAGATGCCGCCGAGTTCAACGAAATCGTCTATGGCATCCTGAAAGAGCATGGCGTGAAGAAGATGGTGAAGTCGAAGTCCATGCTCACCGAAGAGTGCGAGATGAATCCCTACTTGGAGGCTCGTGGCATCGAAGTGGTGGAGACCGACCTCGGCGAACGCATCATTCAGTTGAAGGGGCAGAAGCCGTCCCACATCGTCATGCCCGCCATCCACCTCAACCACGATGATGTGGGCGAACTCTTTGAGGAAAAAGGCATCAGCGACGAGAAGGGCAATCACGACCCCACATATCTGACTTATCGGGCACGCCTCTCGCTTCGCAATGAGTTCCTCACAGCCGATGCCGGCATGACGGGAGCCAACTTTGGCATTGCCGAGACGGGCGACATTGTGGTGTGTACCAACGAGGGCAATGCCGACATGTCCACCTCCTGCCCCAAACTGCACATTGCCGCCATCGGCTTGGAAAAAGTCATCCCCAACTACGACTGCCTTGCCGTGTTCCAGCGTATGCTTTGCCGTGCGGGAACAGGGCAACCCACCACCACCTACACGTCCCACTTCCGCAAGGCTCGCCCCACGGCAGAGCAGATGCACATCGTGCTGGTCGATAATGGACGTTCCGACTGGATTGCCAACCCCGAGCATTGGGAAATCCTCAAGTGCATCCGTTGTGGCTCCTGCATGAACACCTGTCCTGTCTATCGTCGCAGTGGTGGCTATTCCTATAGTTATTTCATCCCAGGTCCCGTGGGCATCAACCTCGGCATGTTGCGTTCGCCTCAGCAGCATTCGGGCAATGTGTCCGCCTGCACACTCTGTCTGAGTTGCCAATCCGTTTGTCCCGTCAAGATAGACCTTGGCGACCAAGTGTATAAATGGCGTCAGCAACTCGACGAGTTCGGCACAGCCAATTCGTCAAAGAAACTCATGTGCAGTGCCATGACCATGCTCTTCGACCATCCTTCCCTCTACAAGATGGCAACCGCCGTCTCTCCGCTTGCCAACATCATCCCGCCGTTCCTCATGAACAGCAGCCTGAATCCGTGGGCAGAAGGACACGAAATGATGAAGTTCCCCAAGAAACCATTCCACGAGATGGCAAAAGACTTGTAAGCAGCCTCTAAAGCCTGATTTGTACTTGCGCCGTAGATTCAAAATCGTCAATCGTCAAATTGTAAATCATATCATGAGTACCAAAGAAGATATCTTGAAAAAATACCGCAGCAATGTGCGTGAGCGTTATCCCATGCCCGACCTGAGCGACATTGCCGCAGTCACCTATGCAGACCCGCTTGCCCAGTTCATCGAGATGAGCAAAGCCGTGGGTGGTCGTGTTGTGGAACTGGCAGAAAGACAGAGCATCGACGACCTGATTCGTCAGTGCTATCCCGATGCACAGGAAATTGCCTCCAACCTGCCCGAAGTGACCATTGCCACACGCAACCCCGACACGGTCGGAGAAGCCCAAGCCCTCAACGGCACCGATGTCGGCATCATCCGTGGTTGTTTCGGCGTGGCAGAAAACGGCTGCATCTGGATTCCCCAGCACATGCAGCAAAAAGCCGTCTGTTTCATCTCCGAAAACCTGATGATTCTGCTGTCCAAGAGCCAGATTGTCAACAATATGCACGAAGCCTACCGCCGTCTCCGCCAGTCCGACAAGAACAGCGGCACCGACCTCTTCAACGGCTATGGCTATGGCACCTTCATCAGCGGCCCCTCCAAGACCGCCGACATCGCCCAGGTGCTCGTGATGGGAGCCCAAGCGGCACGTTCCGTCACCGTCGTGCTCCTGCCCGACTAAACACATTTCCTCTACCGTTTCCCTCATTTCCTCCTGAATACCTACGTCGTTACCCCGATGCGTATCAATTGATGCACGGGTAACAAATCAATACAATACCTCGACACAAATTCACTCGTGTCGAGG
>CALAVF010000390.1 GCA_937892315.1 uncultured Prevotellaceae bacterium
AGATCTACACTCTTTCCCTACACGACGCTCTTCCGATCTTATAGTTATCACGTATGAATCATTCAGATACTGTTCAAATTTCTTTCTTGACGGATATATTTCCCAATGAAAATCCTTGTCCTGATATTCTCTTAAATGCCAAACATGAGGAATTGAACATTTCTTTGCACATTTGTACCCTTCATGGATTACTCCAGTATTTGTATGTATAATATCTGGTCTAACCTCCTTCACTATTTTATATAATGCAGTAAAAGACCTCCTCTTTTTATATTCTTTCTTAAAAATCCGTGGCAAGAAAAACAATAATTCTTTTAACCGATTATGGTGTTTAACAAAAATGGAGGTCTCCAATGGACATATCCGAAAACCAACACCAATTTCATCTAAAATCCTTATAAAATCTTCATCACAATTTGGCAAAACAACCCAAACTTCACATCTTCTTTCCTTCAATCCTGTAATCATGTTAAGAAAAGAGATGGTCGCACCACCCATTACTGTGCTATGTATTATATATAGAATACGCATTATAAAATTCCCACAGGATTCATTTCCCTATTAAAACGAGACTAAGGATTTTATTCCTCCTCACCACATGATACAATACTGTTGGAAATAAAATGGAACAGAAGAATATGATGTAAACATTCACCAGGACTTTCAAATGCTGCATCAAGCCAAACGTACCTGTCCGATTTTACTTGATTCACGTCTGTTTAATTTATATACGTTCTTGTTTCCTTCATTGAAAGCATAACTACAAGCAAAAAACATGGCTATAGCAGGAACTCCACATGCCAAAGAATTGTTGGTCGATGACAATCCCACGACCACAACAAGAATCAGAAACGATGTAAAACGTCCGTATGGACGAAGTATATTCCTGAACAGGGAGACAAATAGAATCACTACCAGAGTTGTAATCACCAATCCAACAATCATGGAAGACAGAATATACCAATTCTCTATATGCACAATCCCCATCACATTCAACGCTATTTTCTCTGCATCGTCTCCCGACATTCCCCATAGGAAATCTGTTATGTCACCTTTCAAAAAGATATCCCAGACATGAACGCGTGCCAAAGTGCTATCATCAGAAGAGAAATCCCCTTGTTCTTCAAATCTTCCGCCATACCCAGAACTGAACAAATAGAAGCCTACGGCGACAGAACAAGAAAGCATAGCAACAGAGAACAGACGTGACCCTATAGATTTCCTTTTCTTAAATAAAGAAGACAAGAGGTATAGTCCCAACGTCCCTCCACTTATCATGATGGCGGCACGAGAATTAAAGCAGAAAAGTCCAAACATTCCAATAAAATACAATGGATATTTCAAAAGGGATTTCATGCCTGATGTCAAAATAAAAATCATAATGATAGCCATAATCAGGGCGTTGGTTAATGGATGACCCAACAAGGCGGAACTACGGAATACCGCATAATCATTAATCTCGCCCAATGTGAAATCTGTTCTAATCAAATCGAAAGGGAACCACAGGGTCATTGTCAGCCTCTCGTAGATAGCAAACAGGCTGTTCAGCAGAAACATAAAAAGAAGCACCACTTTGAGCCTTTTCCTTATGTTCTCGCCTTTGAGAGATCGATAGAAAATGTAATACATGGCAGGCAATGCCATACTATTGAACAAAACCATCTTGCTGCGAGACAGCCCCCAAAGCCTGCCACCTGCATACCATACGAAAACAATGGCAAGAATCAATAACGCTGCACGGCTGTCCCGCTTGTCCATCTTATTAAAAAAGAAAGCATAAAACACATAGACAAGCAGAATATAATATGCAGGATAAAGGTGGACACTCTTAAAAATGTCCCCCTCCACTGGCCATCCCATGTACGCTAATACGACAGGTCCCAGAAAAAGAAGGGAAGTAAGGATATACGCCAAAAATCTCATTCCCGACCCAAATTCTTTTTCACACCCATAGACATATCACGAAGACGGTACTGGTGGAATATACAACCCAATATAGTCGTCATGACACCTATCAACAACATCTTTGCCAACAAACTGGTGATAATTCCCGCACTCTCACAATAAGCCGAAATAAAGACTGAGATTATAAACACCATCACAGAGTTTATGACCTGAGGCATCAACGCATAATAAAAAGGCCACACACTTGTCTTCAATGTAAAGGTATGCAGAATCATGTACGAAGTGAAAAAATTGATGAAAAGCGTGATATCCCATGCCCATGCCATCGACTCTATCGTTCTGCCCCAATGTGCCGCAACAAGAAATCCCGCAACCGTCACTACGGTATTCAGCATCCCGTTCAGAAACATGTGATTCGTCTTTCCTGCCGCCTGATAGACAGCCCCAATGGTAGAGAGTATCATCTGCAAGGGCAGTGAGAGAGCAAGTATCTTGAACACAGGAATGGCGGCATCCCATTGCCCTCCATAGACAATCTTGATGATTTCCTCTCCGCAGAAGTACAAAATCAGCCCTATGGGAAAACTGATGTTGGCTATGGTAACTGCCAGTTTGCGATTCTTCTCTGCCAGTTCTGCCTTGCTGTCTTGCAGGGAGGACAGAATCGGATGCAGCACTGGTTCAATGACAAAGGTGACATTCTGCAAGGGGAGCATCATCAGATGGTAGGACTTGTCGTAATAACCCAGTTGAGACATGGAAAAGTATTTACCTATAATCAGTTTGTCGAGGTTCCTCGAAAAGTAGTTGCAGAAGGAGAAGGCAAACTGGAACACGGAGAAGGAGGCGACGGTCTTCACCGCCTCTTGGCTCAGTTTTAGGACGAGCCGAAGGGGATAGTTGTAGTAATTGACAAAAAAAACACCGATGGATGTCAATATAGGAGAAACAAGCAGGGCATATATGCCCCAGTCGTTCAAGGCACCCCATACGGCAATGGCTCCGCTGAGCACCTGAAAAAACAACGTCCGCAAGGCGATGGTGCGGAAACGCTTGTCTTTCCGCATCAGGGCGTTGGGGACGACATTCAAGGCATTAAAGAAGATGACAACCGCCATCATCTGGCAGACACGCTCCAGCACTTCATCCCTGTAGTAGGAGGAAATCAGCCCAGACGAGAAGTACAGGATGAGGGAGAGGACGATGCCGATGTATATGTTCAGCGTGAAGAGGCTGTCAAGGTGGTGGCGGGTCAGTTGCTTGTACTGCACCACGGCTGGCCCTATTCCTATGTCTGCCAGGATATTCAAGAATTGCAACACCACCATCGCCACAGCAATTGTACCAAAGGCTGACGGTGAAATGTGACGTGCAAGAACCGCTGTTATCAACAACTGGACAACGATGCCGGAATACTTTGCCACCGCTATCCAGAAAACGCCCTTAGTAATCTCCTTCCTGACGGATGCCATTATCTCAGTTTGTCAAACAGCGAGTATTTGGCGAAAACAGCCTTGATTTGGGAGTCATTCAACATCTCACCTTGGGTGTTGAAATGCAGAAGCCCTATATCTTGAACGCCCATGTTGATGACAAAATCTTCACCTTTCGAGTCTCTTGTATAGACCTTATTAACTAGCGTACCCTTTTTCAAAGCCATTGCGTAGAACCACACATCGTCTGCATATTTGCAAATATCCAAAAACACCTCCTCGTTAAACACTTCCTCATCTAAGCAATGCGGAGGATACAGCACTCCTCCCACACCTGTTGCAAAATTCAAAGTGTCTGTACCCTGTTCGCTAAAGCCTTGTTCCCAACTGCTGTATGGAATAGGATAACCTTTATCATCAAGCACAATTCTGTGTACCCTGCAACTATGGACATATTGGGGTGCTTCAAGATATGCGGCAATCAGACGCTCTAACAAGTCATAATCGTATAGCATATCATCATCAATGGTAATGATAGCATCATTCGGAAACCGCTTTAAGGCTGGAACCAACTTTGTGTACGACCGCACATCCTTGCAGTAGGCAATCTCCAAACCACGTTTCTGCTGAATATATAAAGACTGTGGTAACCTTTTTCCTTTGAAACTTTCATCCAGCCACAAGACAATCCTGTTTGCCTTCATGCTCTGCTGCATGATAGACTCGATGGTAAACGCCACATCATAGATTCGCTTGCCATGAGTAGTCAATGAAACGATGATATCATGGTCAACATATCTTTCGGAAGAAACGCCCTTTTCCGTATCATGCAGTATATGCTCTATCAACTGGAAACGGCGATTCTCGTAATGATGAAAAAGTTC
>CALAVF010000391.1 GCA_937892315.1 uncultured Prevotellaceae bacterium
TGTTTCAATCCACGCCCCCGCGGGGGGGGCGACACTTATTATATAATGTATTGATTCTCAATGCAGGAAATGAGTCATTTTGCGAATCAACCATTGAAATGGATGCAGATGGCTTATGAAAGTTTTTTTTGATATTAACCACCTGACAATCAATCAGTGCGAACAATCATATGTTTATTGCAACACATATGGTTCGCAGTCAAATAATCAACGCTTCAGTTGGATCATAAGAAGTAGGCTTGCCTATCTTCTCTATCTTCCGTTGCCAACTATTCCCTAGGAAGTAAAAACGGATGCTGTCGGTAGTGTCATTGATGATAGTCTCCAAAGAGGCTTTCAATCCCACGAACTGCGCCTCGGAGAGAAGGCATTCAAATACAGAATTCTGAACACGCTGTCCATAGTTGACACATTCCTTAGCCACTTTTCTCAATCGTTTTTCCCCTTCCTTAGTTGTCGTATCGACATCATATGTAATCAATATCAACATATCTTCATCTCATTAAGAAAACTGGATAATCATCTAAATCGCCACGAAGGTAACGTGAGAGCAACTGCGCCTGCACATAGGGCAATAGTCCAAGGGATATCTTCTCTTTCAAGAAGGGGTGTTCAACAACCTCCTTTTTCCGTTTTTGCCATGTAGAAATCAATTCCTTCCGACAACTGTCCGTCATAAGCAGGCTCTCATCGCCTTGTCGGATAAAATCTTTCTTGTTCACTTGCTTGCGATTAATCATCGAGAGTACAAGTCGGTCGCCGAGATACGCCCTCAGTTCTTCCATCATATCCAAAGCCAGAGAAGCGCGGCCCGGCCTTAAGGTATGCATAAAACCGACGTACGGATCAAGGCCAACGGACTCCAACGCTGCGGCCACCTCGTTGGCCAGCAACGTATATACAAAGGACAGCATGGCATTCACCTCATCTTTTGGAGGTCGGCGATTACGACCATCGAATGAGAAATCTGCCTTTTGTTGCAGAATCAGATGGTCAAAAACCCCGAAATAGACATTGGCAGCCCGTCCTTCTTCTCCACGCAGTACATTCATATTGTCGACCTCCATCACCCGCTTTCTATACCATTCCAATTGTTTGGCGGCAGATTCCACTTCTTCATGATCACCATTATCCCGAATAAAGCGCCTAAGGATGTTTCTGGAATTGAAGATCTTGCCGGCAACAAACAACTTGCTCAGATGCAAGGCTACATCCTCTTCTTTCGAAATACTGTATTGTTTTGTCCGTAACAGGACATTGCCTCTTGTCGGTCCTTGAACACGCCCTATAAAACGGCCCTGTGGCGACATGAAAACGAGGGACACACCGTTGTCCACACAAAGTTTCATCAGCCCTGGACTTGCGCCCATATATCCAAATGTAACAATACCCTCGATATTCACAATCGGTATACGGAACAATTCTTCTTTGTCAACTGACACCACGACATTCAGCCCATCTTTGGAAAGATAGGCCTCTGGTGTGGTGACGTAAAGGGTGTTAAGTAGTTTCCTCATCGAATGATTTCTTTAGGTATTGTGACACATTGTTCTTTTGGGTCAGTTCCGGAATGCAAATGTCAAGTAACGAACATTTCTTGCATCCCGGTCGTTCCACCGCCAAGGGGGTGATGCCTTTCTCAAAAGTATTATGCATGGCAGCACTGAGGTCGTTTGTCAGTTGTCGCAATTGGTCATCTATAGTCACAGCGACCCTGTGCCGAGTTTCATTATAGAACAAAGCCGCTTCAGCAATGTGAATCCCATACATCTCTTCCAAACAGATAACCTGAGCAGCCAGTTGCACTTCATCACACTCGTCAGGTTTTCTATGGCCCCGCTTATATTCTATGGGGTAAGGTTTCCAATAACCAGCATATCGTGGATGTGTGATGGCATCATCCTTAGTGTCAGCCGGAAGGAGTTCAATGGCATCGCAGATTCCATATAGCCCTAATGTATGTGAAGCGACATGTACTGCCCGCAAAGTGATAGTATCTCTATTCTTTTGTCGGTAGGAGGGGTCATCCACATTCTTATGCAACAATTCTCCTTCTGCTGTAAGCCTGTTATCCGCCCACTGCTGCTCGATATGGATCAATGCCCATTGCCGGGGACAGAACATATAATGCTGAATCCCCGACAACATGAGCATATCGTCATCGTCGTAATACATACGTTATTCCGTTGAATCAGGTCCTTCCTCTTCAAATGGCAATGCACCGAGAAATTTATCAAAATCGCTACGAAACAGACGATCTTGCACGATGCGGTATCGCTCGAACTCCGTCTCTGCATGTAGCACGGCCTCCTCGTGGCTCACGCTCCCAGCATGGTCGAGCAGAGGCCGTTCATCGCTGGTGAGATAAGCATCGATACGCTTGGCCCAGTCCTCCATGGTCATCGGTATATGCCTCTTAGCACGACTTTCCGCAAACTCCAACACCGCTGTCACGATGCGTCCCATATCCTCCAGTTCCATCTGTTTTAGATAGTTCTTGGCGACAGCCACATCGGTCTTGACGATTTTTCCATCTGGAGCATTCTCCCACGTGGTAAGTCCCATGTGTTCCTTGTCGGCATCGGCTCTATCCATTATGAGTTCCGCCGCCGTTTGACCATGCACAGCATAATGCATCTTGTTCTGAATACGTTTGAAGAACAAGCGTGTGGTAGGAGCATCCTTGTTATAATCCATGCTGGTGGCATAGATATCCGTCAGTTTCTGGTAGAATCGTCGCTCACTAAGACGAATCTCACGAATTTCCGCCAGCAAGTGCTCAAAATAGTCCTCTCCCAGGAACGTGCCATTCTCCATACGCTTGCGGTCGAGCACGTAGCCACGTATGGCAAACTGCCGCAACACACTCGTAGCCCACTGTCGGAACTGGGTGGCGCGGACGCTGTTCACACGGTATCCCACGGCGATGATTGCGTCGAGGCTGTAGAACAGCGTTTGATAGTGTTTACCATCCGAGGCAGTTATTTCCATTTTGGAAACAACTGAACCTTCTTTCAACTCGCCCGATTCAAAGATGTTCTTCAAGTGCTTGCTGATTGCTGGAACATTAACGTCAAAAAGCATAGCCATTGCCTTTTGCGTACACCACACGTTTTCGTCCTTGTAGTACACCTCCACTCCCTGTTCCTTCCCTTCCGCTTGGAAGATGAGGAACTCCGCCGTACTGTTTCTTATCTCGCGTTTTTTGGACATAAGGGATTATATCTAT
>CALAVF010000392.1 GCA_937892315.1 uncultured Prevotellaceae bacterium
GAGTTCAGACGTGTGCTCTTCCGATCTATCAGCAAATGGTCTTCAGGTTCTGATGTTTCGATGGTATATTTGTCCACCCTGAGCCATCCAGATTTCCCGATATAGTTTTCTAACATGCCCACTTTGACGAGCGTGTCGCTGTAGTCAAAGATGACTTCATGCGATGGCAGGTCAAGGGCTTGATGCCTCTTCAAGATGCTTTGTGCCAACGGATGCCCCACACGATACACCTGTGCATGGTCGGGAATGCGTACATCACTCTTGCGTTCCCCCTCTTTGGGCACCACCATGCAATAGGCAACCTCGTTCTCTCCCACAAACGAGTGGGCTTCTTCATCAAAGGTGGCATGACCCTCCAACGCATACTTTGTCAGTTCCCAAAGCCGCTTCTCGAAGAGATTGAGGTTGGTGAGACTTGCTGCCAAATGAAGTCTCAGTTTCTCACCGACTGACTCATCGAAGTTCTCCAACAGGGTGGAACGTGCTTTCAGCATCTTGTCTGAAATCTCCGAACGCAACTCCTCTTGCAACTGGTCGAAAGCCTGTTCTATTTCCTCCGTGGTACGGCATTCATTATAAATCTGTGTGATGCGTTTCTCAAAGTCCACCCCATTGCCAATGCTTCCCAACACTTCATCGCTGGCACCAAACACACCGCTGAACAGTTGGAATTTTTCGTTCAGCAACTCATAGACACGTACATCAGCAGCATTACGCTTGTTGAGGAAGTTGATGACCACCACATCATGCTTTTGGCCATAACGATGACAACGACCTATCCGCTGTTCGATGCGTTGTGGATTCCACGGCATATCGTAGTTGACCACCAACGAACAAAACTGCAAGTTGATACCTTCAGCCGCCGCCTCTGTGGCAATCATGATGGTGGCTTGGTCGCGGAAATACTCCACAATGGCAGCACGCTTGTCGGCAGTTGCCGAACCAGTCACCTTACTGCTTCCTTTATACTTTTCTAACCATGCTTTGTAGATGGCGGTTGACTGCTTGTCGCTGTTTGAACCGTTGAATAAGACAACTTTCCCTCTGTAGCCGTTTCTCTCGAACAACTCAAAGAGAAAATCCTGCGTGCGTCTTGACTCGGTGAAGAGTAAGGCTTTCTTGTTCGCCCCTAACTTTTCCAGTTCCTCAAATCCCTTGTTCAGTGCAATGAACAGGTGCTCTGCCTTGCTGTTCTTGCGAATCTTTGCCGCCAACGTCTGAAACTCTCGCAAGTCAGCCAACTCTTTTTTGACTCCTTCGATTTCGTAGGGATGCAGTATGTTCTCCTCCGCCACCATCATTCTCGTCTCTTCTTCCTCTTCGTCATTCAACCAATAGTCGAGGCTGTCATCCAGACCGTCAAAGTCAAGTGTTGTCGTGTCCAACTCCACTCTCACGTCTTGATGGCGAAGCATCTCTTCCAATCGTTCGATGAGTCGGGTCAATGTGCCATAGATGGCGTATGTGGACGAAGCCAAGAGTTTGCGCAGAATCATCGTCATCAGTTGCCGCTGACTGTTGGGCAGGGCGTAAAGACGTGGACGTTGCAGGTAGGCAGAAACCAATTCGTAGAGTTTCTGTTCGTTGTCCGTAGGATAATACTCCTCACAGATGGCGATACGCTTGGTGTACTTAATGTATTCCAGCACTTGTCGCCGAAGGGTTCGCTTGCACACCGGTTGGAGGCGATTCCGCAACAGGCGATAGTCATTGTCCGTCAGAATCTTGCCAAACTGACTCTTGAAACTCTTCAGGTCGCCAAAGACAAACTCGTCGATGATGGAGACCAATCCGTATAGTTCAAGGATGGAGTTCTGCAAAGGAGTAGCGGTCAGCAAAACCTTTTTTCTTTTGGCAAGAGCCTCCTTAATGGCGTTGGCAATTCGGTTGTTTGGCTTATAGACATTGCGAAGCCTGTGTGCCTCATCAATCACGGCTAAATCCCAAGGTGTCTGGCGGAGATAAGCCGCTTTCGCCCTTGCGAACTGATAGGAGCAGATAATGATGCCATCCTTTTTGAAGGGATTAAGGTTGCCCAACTCTATCTCCTGATTGAAACTCTTCGCCTCCAATATGTAAGAAGGTAAAAAGAATTTCTCCATCAATTCCGCTGACCACTGCTTACGCAAGTTGGCTGGGCAGATAATCAACAGACGGCGTTTGTGCTCTGCCCAATGTTGTGAGAGAATGATGCCCGCTTCAATCGTCTTTCCCAACCCCACCTCGTCTGCCAAGATAGCACCATGCGACATGGGAGACTTGAAGGCAAAGAGAGCTGCGTCAATCTGGTGGGGAGTCAAATCGACTTGGGCATCGTGGAGCGATGCCGTCAATTTGTCCAGATTATTGGCAGGGAGCCTCCTTGTCAAGAAATGGGCAAAATACTTTGCGTGGTATGGGGTTATAAAAGCCATTAAACATTAATGTGGAAATTCGCCTACAAAGTTAATCATTTTATTTCAAATATTCGTCTGCAAGTAGAAAATTGTTTGGTTTTTTTGAAGGAAAAAGCATGGATGCTTCGAAGGGGTGTATTCGCTTGTTGGATAAAACTTTATTGTGAGTTCATGATTTGCTGTGACGAATGTCCTATTTTATTTATGTGTCGTAGTCTTTGTTTTCTCTTGCCGCAGAAGTGTGAAATATTTGGCTTGAATATAACTTTCAATTTGGCTTGATTACAAAAAGTGATTTGGCTTGAATACAGAATTGTGTCATCAAGCCAAATTAATTGTTGTATTCAAGCCAAATTAGAATGTGTAATCAGGCTAAATATTTGAGAGGAATAAGGTAATAGATGATAAAAGTGAAAGGCAGAGGATAATGGAGGGGAACGGCGAAGGGTGATGGAGGGAAACGGCTGAAGATGTTTGTGACAAAAGAAAGCCCCTGTTGGAGCAGGGGCAATGGATGGTTCTGTGGAAAAAGGGGAGGAATTAGCCGATTCCTAAGGTCATGGCAAAGATGACAACTCCGATGTAGTTGAAGAAGATGATGGTCATGAAGGTGTCCATGTCGCTCTTGAGATAACCTGTGGGGGTGAATTGCTCGGAGATGAAGCGCTTCAAGCAAATTCTTGGATGCACAAAACGTTCCATGAGCCAATAGAAGAGCGTGCCAAGGATGGCACCCACGATGAAGCCAACTGTCACGTCGCCAAGGTAGTGAACACCGAGATAGAGGCGAGTGAAGGTGGTGGTGAATGACCAAAAGAAGAGAGTCACTGTCACTTTGGGGCTTCGGAAAAGCCACGAAAGGAAGGTCGCCATGCACATGGTGTTGCAGGCATGGCCAGAGAAGAAGCCGAAGCGTCCACCTCGGTAGTTGCGAACCACATCAATGAAATACATCAACTGAGGGTCTTGGGTGGGTCGCCATCGTTCTACGGTCGGTTTGACGATGCCTGAACAGATGCGATCCGCCACAAAGATGAGCAGGGCAATGGTGACATATACCATCACCGCCTCTTTCCACGTGTTGTTCTTGAAGATTATGATGAGCAAGAAGAGGATGACCAACGACCACGAAAAGGTGTCGGTGACGGTGTACATGACATTGTCCCAGAAGAGGCTGTCGCTGCCATTGATGGCAAGCGTCAGTTGATGGTCTAATTCATTGATTTCGTTCATATTACTTCTGCGGTAGTTACAGGTATCCAACCTTGCTTTCCTTCTTCAAACTTCACTTCCATCCAGTCTTTCATCGAGCCGTCGAGAATCTCAACTTTAGAGCCCTCGTGAATGAGGAACAAATCGGTGCTCTTCTCGCTGGGCGAACTCTTCACCGTCACCACTGGCGAGAGGATGATAGCAGTGGTACGGTTCGTCTGTCCCACGTGTTGTGAAATGGCTGCCAAGTTGGCTATCACGACAATGACAAGCAGCACCATCGCGCCATAAACACCCAACTTTCTTGCCCAAATCGGAGAGACAAACATATACACCAACACGCCCAAAAGCATCAGCACAAAGGCAGAAATGCCAAGGGTTGCCCATGCGTTGACGCTCATACAGTTGGTGAGGTTTCGCCACCATGTGACGAAAAACATCTCGGAGGGAGGAACCACCTTGTCGATAGTCTTTCCACGAGCCAAAGCAAGGTTGGCACGAATGTCGCCATCGCCAGGGTCGAGCAAGAAGGCACGCTCGTAGTTGAGCACAGCCAAAGGTATCTCGTCCAACTTATAGTAACAGTTTCCGAGGTTGTAGTACAGTTCCGCCGCAACACCATCATTCTTCAAGACCGCTTCGTAGGCAGCAGCAGCCTCGGTGTATTTTTCCTGTTCATAAAGAGCATCCGCCTCTACCTTTGTGGCTGCAAGCGTTACGCTACATGATAACTGAAAAATGATAATTGATAATGATAATATCTTTCTCATAGGTTGTCCTCCATTTTACTGATGGCATCGATGGCACTGTTATAAACATTTTCCATATTCTCGTTGACATCGCCAGGAGCATAACGAGCAAACTCGCAGTCGTTGAGCACCTTCATGAACTGTTGAATCAGGTCTTCGGGCACATTGCGAGAGAGGAGTGACTGTTCGATATTCTCCTTGTTTAGCGACTCTTGCGACATATTGAACTTGTCGCCCACATATCCCCAAAGGGCACGAAGCACTTCATCGTAGAACTGCCCTTGTTCATGATTGTCAAGAAGTTTCCTGGCGGTCTTCAGCCGTCTCAATGCCACCTTGTTTGCTTTCTTGCCACGAGAGAGGGCGACGTTGGCATTCGCCTTCATCCGTTTGCGGCCCAATACCACTATCAAGGCAAAAAGGATGAGCGGCAAGAGATAGGCAAGCCCGTATTTCCATGTGCCGAAGAAGGTGTCGCCCTGCTGATGCAAGTCCACATTCCCCTTCTTGATGAAACGTATGTCTTGATTGAGTTGCTGCACGTCTTGCTGCTGACCGCTATAGTTGGAAACATTGTTGCCAGCCCCACCCTTGCCTTTGTTAACTTTGAGCGTGTACGCCTCTGTGGTAAGGGTCTTGTAAGAACGCGAATCTGTGTCAAAATAGATAAACTTGGCAGCAGGAATCTCGAAGGTGCCAGCATGACGAGGCACTATCAGATATTCAAACTCTTTCGTGCCAGCCAAACCTGTACGGGTCAAGTCAAACTTATCGTTCACCTTGGCATCATAGGTCTCAAAGTCTTTCGGGAAGTCCACTTCGGGCGTGGAAATGAGTTTCATGTTGCCACTACCTTTCACGCTGATTTTCAGTGTGACAGCATCGTTGGCATCCACCTCCTGGGTGCTGATGCTGGAAGAGACAGAGAACTTGCCCACCGCTCCAGAGAAACCAGCAGGCTTGTTGGGCAGCGGAGACACGTGGATGGTGAGGGCAGGTGTGGTAATCTTCCTTTTCTGCTCCACATAGCCACCTGTTCCGTTGAAGAAGGCTTCGATGGGGTCGATATTGCGGTTGCGTGTCACCACAACACCCTCGTAGGTGATGGAAGGAATGGTCAGGTTGCCTGACTTTTGTGGGAAGAGCAGATACTGACTCCACACGACAGTACGATAGTTGCGACCGTTGTATTGCTCAATCGTAAACTCCTTGTTGCGAGGCAATGGGATTTCCTGAATCTGGAAACCATCAAGCGTGGGGAGTTTACCATCCATCTGCGTGAGGTCAACCAATGTGTATATCTTGTATGTCACCAGAATGGCTTCTTGCTCATGCACATTGGTGCGTGAAGCCGTTGCCGTCATGAAAAGTTCATTGGCAGGGATGTTCTGCCCCGATGCGGCAGGAGCAGACGACTGACGAGGATTGTTGACACCCTGCTGATTGCCACCTCCTGTCCCTGCGGAAGAAGAGGTACCTGCACCCGAAGGAAGCACCCTCACCTGCACTGGCTTCGACTTGACGGTCTTGCCTTCTGCCTGAATGCTGGCACTGCCAATCGTATAGGTGCCTGGAGCATCGCTCATCAAGACATAAGTGTAAATAATACTGCTACTCTGCGAGGTGCGTCCATTTATCATCTGGAAACTGCTCTGCGACGAAGTGGCAGGACCATAAATCACTTCAAAGCCCTTAAAATCAGGTGAAGCGAAATTGGACACATTCTGCGTGTTGACCGTAAACTGCACCCTGAACTTGCCACCCGCCTCGACAGTAGAAGGGGCTGACACCTTAAACGTCACTTCGCCATCGGCAAAAACACCGATGGTGAAGCACCATAATATAAATATGTGTAATAGTCGTTTCATTTACTATCTTACCATTTTCGATTTACCAATCCTTCTCTAAGTTGCGACGTCTATTGTTCTGATTCTTATTGACCTTACGCTGCACACCCTTTTCATCTTGCTGTGCAGAGTTCAACAGTTGCTCTGCCGCCTGGTCACTCATCTCATCCTTCTTTTGCTCAGGTTGCTGCTGTTGCTGGTCTTGCTTCTGTTCTTCTTTCTTTTGGTCTTGCTTCTGCTGGTCTTGTTTGTCCTGCTTTTGCTTGTCCTTGTCTTGCTGCTGATCTTGGTTCTTGTCGTTGTTGCCACCGCCACCGTTCTGGTCCTGATTCTTCTTCAACTGATATTGTGCCATCGCCAAATTGTAGCGAGTCTCATTATCTTCAGGATTACAACGCAAGGAACTCTTATAGAAGTTTACTGCATTCTGAAAGGCTCCAGCCGCATTACCCCCTTCCTGATGCATACCTGCAAGTCCCTGGGCATACCAGATGTTGCCCATGTTGTGGAAGTTGCGAGCCTTTCGCATCGGGTCGTTCGTGCCGATGGAGTCTGCCTTCTTGTAGTTCTCAAATGCCGTGGAGTCCTTCTGTTGCATCACGTAGGTATTGCCTAAGTTATAGTAACCTTCGAAAGAAGGACTCTTCTCAACCGACTTCAGATACAACGTCTCTGCCTTGTCGTACTGTCCATTGCGATATGCCACATTGCCCAGTCGAATCAGGTCGCGGGCACTTTGAGCCATCACGGGCACGACAAGTGTCATCATCCATAATATACTAAAGTAAAATCTTCTCATCTACTTGAAAAGTTTGAAGTTCTTGAACAAATGATTCTTTCTCTCCATGATGCACAACTCGGCAACCAGCACGATGAAGAGCAACAATGCCACTGCCACAAACTGCTCGTCATATTCCGAATACATCGACTGTGAGATATCCTCTTTCTGCATCTTCTCAATCTCTTTTTCCAAGAGCGACTGAGCCATATCCGTCTGGTCAACATGCACATAGATTCCACCTCCTGCCTGTGCAATACCCTTTCCTATCTGTTCGTTGAGTTTGGTCGTAACCACATTGCCCGAGAGGTCTTTCTTGAATGTGCCATCGCCCATCGGGATAGGACCACCCTGCTCTGTTCCGACAGAAAGAACGAATATCTGAATGCCCTCCTTGCGAGCCTGTTTGGCTGCATCAATAGCGCCCTGTTCGTTATCCTCAGCATCGGTGATGAGGATGAGAGCACGCCCCACGTTGGTTTTCTTGGAGAAACCTGCCGTGGCACGTGTAATTGCTTCTGCCACATTGGTGCCTTGAATGGACACGGTAGCAGGATTCAGTTGGTCGAGGAACATCTTGGCAGAGACATAGTCGCTCGTCATAGGCAGGAGCGTAATGGCACTACCAGCAAAGGCAACCAGTTCCACCTTATCTTCGTCAAACTGCTCTACCAACTTACTGACAATCATCTTCGACTTCTCCAGTCGGCTGGGACTCACATCTTGACACAGCATCGAGTTAGAGACATCGACGGCAATTGCCACTTCGATGCCCGAACGTTTCACCTCTTCGTTGCGTGTGCCATATTGCGGACGTGCCAGCACAACAGCCATCAATCCAACGGCAACCATCAGCAAGATAAACTTTGCATGACGACGCATCGGAGAGACATCGGGCATGAGGGGGCGGAGCAGTTCTGGGTCTCCAAATTCCTTCAACTGTTTCTTCATCCGATACTGCACCAGCACATACACTGCCGTCAGCACAGGAATGAGCAGCAACAAATATAAGTATATTGGACTTGCAAATCTAAACATAATCAATCAATTTAAGGAAGTCTCTTCAACACCACGATTCTCAACAGTATCTCCAACAACAACACTGCCATTGCCGCCCAGGCAAAGGGCTGGTAGAGTTCGCTACGACGACTGAACTGCTTGACATTGAACTTGGTACGTTCCATCTTGTCGATGTCTTGATAGATGGCATCCAGTTCGGCATTCTTCTGTGCACGGAAATACTGACCACCTGTTTCGTTGGAAATCTTCGTCATCGTTTGCTCGTCAATCTCCACGGGAAGCATTGCCGTGCCACCTGTTGGCAGCGGATAGGGAGCCATGCCGTTGCGACCAATGCCAATCGTGTAGATGCGGATACCGTATTTCTTGGCAATCTCGGCTGCCGTGAGCGGAGAGATGTTTCCGCTATTGTTCACACCGTCGGTCAACAGGATAATCACTTTCGACTTTGCCTCACTGTCTTTGAGTCGGAGAATGGCATTCATGATACCATCGCCAATGGCTGTACCATCATCGATGATACCACGGGCTGCCATGTTGCAATCGACACTGTTGTAGAGGTTCATCAACACCACATGGTCGGTGGTGAGTGGACACTGCGTGTAGGCTTCACCTGCAAACATCGTCAAACCCATATTGTCATTAGGACGTTTCTCAATGAATCGCTGTGCTATCTCCTTCAGTGCCTCCACACGGTTGGGCTTGAAATCTTGTGCCAACATGGAGGTGGACACATCGACTGCCAGCATGATATCTATACCTTCTACATCGGTGTTGCTCCATGAGTGTTTGCTCTGTGGACGAGCCAAGATGCACACTACCAACGTCATCAGCACAAGCCTCAACAAGAAAGGCAGATGCATCATGTAGAGTCGGAAGGTCTTGGGCACCTTGACATACTTCGTCGTGTCAGGCACCTTCAGCGAGGGAAGGCTCTGCTTGAAGCGAAGCACGTACCACACGATGTATGGCACCAACACCAGCAGCAACAGGAAGAATAAAGGATTCTTAAATTCCATTTTATAATGTCAACATATAAATTCTGTAAACCACAAATCCGAGCACACAAAGCAGCACGATGCTTGCCACAATAATGCTGCCGATGAGCACCCACTTGGCAACCTTCGACCGCTTCTCTTCCACCACAATCACCTCGGGTTGCGGCTTCTGTTCAGGCTCTTCGAGTTTCGTCTGATTGATGTATTCGATGGCACTCACGAGGTTACGGTCGTTCTCGTTGATGAGCGTGCTGTACTTCGCAAACTTCACGAGGTCTG
>CALAVF010000393.1 GCA_937892315.1 uncultured Prevotellaceae bacterium
CGGTTGATTGTCTCTATCAGTGAAATATCGCTGCCGTCGTCACTAAATGAGGCGAAATTTGGATTTTCCTGCTTGGATTTTAAAAACTCTTTGCCGCGTCCACGAAATGAATCATAAGACAGCACCATAACTGATAGCTGATCTTCAATGATTGACGAGTTGAAATTTTGCCCGTTGAGTAATTCTTCTTTGGTGTACACTTCAACTGGGGTAGATATTGGATTGGACGCGTAGAGACTCCATGGGGCTCTTTCCACAAGCACTTCTTCTATCGTGGATGGGGAATCAGAACTGGTGTGACTTACGGTTACAACTGGAAGCTCGCCAAGCACTGGGATCTTGAAGCTCTCATTGGTCTCGGACTTATCTTCACCAACTATGACAACTGGAAACTCAGGGACGAAAATGGAGAACCATACGACAGGGTTGTTGGTGCTTCATACGATGAGGGATATGTAAACCACGAACACAAGGTTACCTTCTCTCCAACAAGGCTCGCAGTGTCTATTGCTTATAGGTTCTAAACACAACAAAAAGAATACGACAATCAAGGCGGATGTGCAATGTGCATATCCGCCTTTTTTGTTGTGCCACCGTTAATGTTTGTTAAAGTTCAGCGTTAATCATTACATATTGAAATAATATTGCTAACTTTGCAGTCCATTTGAGTAAATTACTACCACAGTAGGAACGTAACAGGATAGACGGATAAGATAGAAGCGAAACGACAACTAAAAGAAATTCACGGGGTTGACACGGATTTGACAGCATGTAGATGTGGTACGTAAGCATGCAGAGCGGTGATGGCTGACTCTTTAAACACAGCTTTCAAGCAATTTAATTGGCGAAACTTCTTACGCTCTCGCTGCCTAATCGAAGCATAGTAGATATGGCCTAATTCCCTTGCCAGGCAGGGGAACGAGACATCGCCCAGAAAGCCATCTGTCCTGAAGCGTTCTGATCAGCGGTGCTATAAAATCGGGAATAGTCAATAGATGCCTCGCTCTGTTGATGAAACTTTAGAGGATAAGGGTGCAGTTGGTGGTCTTGGTCTTGCTGCATCACGAAAACCAAAGGCAAGAATAAGCATGTAGAAAGCGTATGGCTTCCTTGTTTGGACGAGGGTTCAATCCCCTCCATCTCCACAAAAAAAGGCACAACTTCGGTTGTGCCTTTTTTTGTGGAGATGGAGGGGATTGAACTTTTCATTTTTTATATTTTTGGCCCCTCCATCTCCGCAAAAAGGCACAACTTCGGTTGTGCCTTTTTTGTGTGGCGTTATCCAAAGAATTCCTGCATCTTTTGTTTTTCGCCAGCCACGATGATGATGTCCCCCTCGCAGATAACAATGTTGGGGTCGGGGTTGGTATAGAAGTCTTCGGATGGGCGTAAAAGTCCCATGACAATGCAACTGCCTTTCTCGCGGATGCCCGACTTGAGAATGCTCTTGCCCAGCAGGGGCGAATCGGACGTGATGGTAAAGTTGTCGAGCACGATGTTGGTGTTCTTGTCTGCCTGTATATCGTCGGAAAGGCTCGTCTCCAGCAGTTTTTGGAACGAAGCGATGTCGGCATCGGAGCCGGCGATGATGATGCGGTCGCTTGGATAGAGTCGATGATTGCCGCCGGGAATGTTGATGTTTACGCCTCCGCGGATGATTCTCACGATGCTGGCTCCCGTGATGTTGCGGATGTTCAGGTCTTTCAGGGCTTTACCCGCAAAGGCCGAGTTGTTGGGCACTTGCACTTCGGCGATGTTCATTTCCAGTGTCAAGAGTGTGTCCGCCACTTCCTTCTCCAGTCCTCGCTGCGATTCAGCCAGCCGTTCGCGGGCGTAGAGATTCTCGTTGAAGAGACGCAGAAACTGGTTGATGCCAGGAGCCATTGCCAGTTTCAGCAGCAAGAACTTGATGATACGCATGGGCGGAGCCGTCCATGTCGAAGCCTTTTTGTTGGTTGCTCCCGCCTGCCGCTTTTCCGTGTAACTGTCCAGCATCTTCTTCGTACCTTCGCTCATGTGGCTCTCGAGGAACGCAAGCGTAGGGTAGGCGAGTTTCATGATGTAGGGCGTCAGGAATGTGGTGATAACGCTGACAGCCACCACGATGGGGTAGAGGCTGGTGTCGGTCACCTTGAGGTTCTGACCCAGACTTGCGATGATGAAGGCAAACTCTCCAATCTGCACGAGTGAGAAGCCCGTTTGTAGTGCCACTCGGAGCGGCTGCCCAGAGAGCAGGGTGCCGGTGGTGCCGAAAAAGATTTGTCCGAAAATCACGACCAGCGTGATGATGGTGATAGGCAGCCAGTACTGAAGGAGCAGGGCAGGGTCTATCATCATGCCGACAGAGACGAAGAAGATGGCTCCGAAGATGTTCTTGATGGGTTGCACCAGATGCTCAATTCGTTCGGCATCTACGGTTTCTGCCAGCACCGAACCCATCACAAAGGCTCCCAAGGCACTGCTGAAACCTGCCTGAACAGCCAGCAGCACCATGCCGAGGCAGAGTCCGATGGAGAAAATGGTCAGCGTCTCGTCGTTGAGGCATTTCTTGAACTTCTTCAGGAAGGTCGGAATGAGCGTGATGCCCAGCACAAACCACAGGACGATGTACATGACCAGTTTGCCCACCTGCCACAGCAGTTCCTGTCCTTCAAACTCGTTCTTCACGGCGATGGATGTCAACAACACCATCAACACCACGGCAAAGAGGTCTTCCACAATCAGAATGCCGAAGCAAACACCTGCAAAACGGTGGTTACGCAATCCCGCCTCTTCTATCGCCTTGAACACGATGGTGGTCGAGGACATGCAGAGCATACCGCCCAAGAACAGGGCGTTCATGCTGTCCAGCCCGAGCAAATGAGCCGTCACCATGCCGGCAATCATCATGCCCACCACGATGACTCCCGCACCAATCAGCGGCGTGCTGCCCACCTTCAGCAGTTTTTTGAACGAGAACTCCAACCCGAGGCTGAACAGGAGGAAAAGCACACCAATTTCGCCCCACGTCTCGGCGTTCTCTTCGTTGTCAATCCACGATTCGCCCAACACGTGAGGTCCCACCAGCATACCTGCCACGATGTACCCCAGCACCACGGGCTGCTTGAACAGTTTGAACAGCAGGCTTGTGATGCCTGCCGTCAGCATGATAATACAAAGGTCTTGAATCATCTTGTTATGTACTATTTGTTATTATTCCGTTTCTTCCTCCAGATTCTTCTCCCACAGATAGTGCTGCGTCTCCTTCGCAATCACCCCCGACAGGAGCAGCAGCGATACCAGGTTGGGCACCGCCATCAGGGCGTTCATAATGTCTGCCAAGTTCCATACCAGTGCAAGGCTCATGGTCGAGCCGGCAAACACCAGCAGGATGTAAACGATGCGGTAGAAGATGATGCTTTGTTTCCCTGCCAGATATTCCATCGCCCGCTCGCCGTAGTAACTCCAGCCGAGGATGGTGGAGAAGGCAAACGTGATGATGCCAAAGGTGAGAATGGGTGTGCCCACATAGGGTATCATGCCAAAGGCTTTCTTCGTCAACATGCCGCCGTCCTCTTGGCTGATTTCTGGATAAGCGATGATGCTCGTCACAATCACCAAGCCCGTGATGGCACAGATGACCACTGTGTCCCAGAACGTGCCTGTGCTCGACACCAACGCCTGTCGCACAGGGTTTTTCGTCTGGGCCGCCGCCGCCACAATCGGAGCCGAACCCATGCCCGACTCGTTGGAGAACAAACCTCTGGCGATACCATATCGTGCCGCCACCATCAGCACCGTTCCTGCCGTGCCGCCGCCAACCGCCTTCAGCGAGAACGCTTCTTGACAGATGAGCGACAATGCCTCGACGATGTAACTGTGGTTGACGATGAGGATGTAGGTACACCCCAGCACATACATCAGTGCCATGAACGGCACCAGAGCCGTACACCACTTGGCGATGCTTGTCACACCGCCAATCACGACGAAGCCGACCAGTGCCGCCAGCACAAAGCCGACCACCATCTTCGTCCGCTCGGGTGACATCACCCCCTCCATCACCAGCGACAGATTCTCGCTGATGGCATTTGCCTGAACCGTGTTGCCGATGCCGAAAGCAGCAATGGCAGTAAAGATGCAGAAGAGGATGCCTAACCATTTCATTCCCAGCCCTTTCTCGAGGGCATACATCGGACCTCCCAGCATCCTCCCGTTCGATGTCTTCACACGATACTTGATGGCAAGCAGCCCTTCGCTGTATTTTGTTGCGATGCCAAACACGCCCGTCAGCCAGCACCACAGCACCGCCCCGGGGCCGCCGAGGCTGACAGCCGTTGCCACGCCGATGATGTTGCCCGTGCCAATCGTTGCCGCCAGCGAAGTTGCCAACGCCGCAAACTGGCTCACGTCGCCTGCCGATTCCTTATCCTTCTTTACCGACATCTTGATGGCGGTGAAGATTTTCCGTTGCGGAAACTTCAATCTGAAAGTGAGAAAAAGGTGTGTGCCCAGCAGCAGAATAATCATGGGCCATCCCCACACGATGCTGCTAATCAGTTCCGTTATCTCCTGCAATTTTTCCATTTGCCTTTTGTGCTCGTTTAGTGATACCTGCTCGTTCCCCACGTGGGAACAAATCGACCACAAAGTTACAAATTTTTTGTCGAATCACACCAAAACAAACCCTGCTTTCTGCCTCTCTCGCCCAAAATCGACCCTTATACGGCAGAGAAACCCCTAAATCACCCCCTTCCTCTGCCACATTCCCCTCCCCAAACCAACCTCTCGTGATGCCCCGACGCATACCAATCGGCTGCACCGAACGAAAGCCTCATGCACGCCCCCCGAATCCATGCACCCCTCAAGAACATCCCCCAACATCCCCTTCAAACCCCTCCCGCAATAGGACAAAATGACACGCTCGTTACCTCTGAAGTGGTGTGACTCACACCGCCTCGGTGGTCTGAGTCACACCGCCTCGGCGGTCTGACTCAGACCACTTTCGACGCTTCCAGCACGTCGTTTTAGTGGTGACGAAATTGACATGGCGGCAGAGACGAGGGTCTGGGCTGATAAGCAACAAAAAAGGCAGCCGAATGCAGTCGGCTGCCTTTTGCTATGTAGAGATGTGTGTTAATGCTCAAAAGCGTGGATTAGTAGGTGCGGTAGAGAATCCAAGCATCGGGGTAGGTGCCGCGGAGTTGGTCGCGTGAACTGATGGCGGCTGCACGGTCGTCGAAAGAAGTGGCAACAACTCGATACATGCCAGTTTCGGGGTTCTGTGCTACCTGTGCGGAATAGCCTTTGGCAACGAGGGTGTTGCGAAGGTTGTTGGCGTTGTCAACATTGCTGAAGGAGCCGCAAACCACGTTGAATGCCTTGAGGCTGCCACCGTTCATGACGTTGAGACGCTCCTGACGGTCGTTTGCCGTGTTGGCAACGGTGGTGGTTGGTGTGGTGACAACAGGAGTGACAGTCACAGGGGCTGTCTCAACCTGATCTGTTGTGGTGGTCACGGTTTGAGCCATTTCCTGAGCCTTGGCTTTTTCATAAGCCTTCTTGTAATTGCTTTCGGAAGATTTGCATGATACGAATGCAAGGGCTGCAACGAGTGCTACACCCATCATGAGAGATTTTTTCATAATCGTAAGTTTTTTTGTGTATTTTAGATTGAATGATTTTTATTTTTTCTGCTTAGAGGCACTACAAAGTTAGGTCTTATTTGTCAGACTTCAAAAGAGATGTGTGCAAAAAAAAGTTAAACATCCTAAATTGTGATGTTTTTAACGCGGAAAGTTGTATCTTTGGCACATGATTGATAAAAAAGAATTTGTATTAACAACATTATAAACCTTAAAAAACTTTCTGACTTATGACTAAAGGTGATGGTATCGCACTGGCAGCCGCTTTCATTGGTGGTGCAGTGGCAGGAGCAGCAGTAGGACTTCTTTTTGCTCCAGAAAAAGGTGAAGACCAGCGTGCTAAAATCAAGGAGGCCCTTGAGAAGCGCGGCGTGAAACTGGACAAGGCAAGTTTCGACAAACTGGTGGAGGAAATTAAGAACATCGGCAAGAAGAAAGAGGCTGTGCCTGCAGAGGATTTCGATGCAGAGTAGCGGCGTGACCGTTCACGTGTACAATACTATATGATAGTATGCAGAGTCAAGGAACATCGAGTAGGGTCGCTGACGACCTGAGAGGAGTCATCTATCGGCTTGAACGCTATCTGCGTCTGGAGGCGACGGACAAGTTGACAGTGGTGACGACCTGTGTCATCTTGGCAGCAGTCACGTTCGCCTTGGCTACGAGTGCCATCTTCTTCCTCAGCACGGGTGTGGTGAAATCGCTCACGCTGCTGACGGGCAATGAGATGGTGAGTTACTATATTGTGGGTGGTGTTCTGGTGCTTGTCATTGTGTTAGCGTTCTTGCTGCGGAAGCCTCTCATTGAGTCTCAGATGGTGAGGCTCTTCAGCCAGCAGTTGCTGGAGGGACCGAGCCTGACGGAGCAGTTTACGGCAAAGAATGACCATTCTGTCGAGTTGCACGAGTTGGCAAAAAGTCTTGCCGACGAGTTGGGCGACTATGACGAGGAAGGAGGTGAACGATGAAGAAGCAATATTCCTCGCTTGCCGAGATTCGAGCCGAGAAGCAGAAGACGAAGCGGCAGATTGTCAATGGAATGGACAGGCTGAAGTATGACGTGACGGAAGACTTCATGCCGAGCAACAGTCTTTTCTACAATTCGTCCAACAAGTACATGAATTATGTGGGTTATGTCATGACGGGATATAAGGTCTTCAAGACATTCAGGGGAGCCTTTAAGTTCCTGTCGAAGTTTTTGTAACCTGCATGTGACGTTTCGACTGATGCATCCGTAAAAGACCATTTGCGGGTGCATTTTTCTTTGCTGCCCCACCGAAAAAAGCGGGTTTATTCCATAAAAAACAAGTGTTCGGCAAAGAAAACAAGTTCTCTCTACACATACTTAGCCGATTTTTTCGTACCTTTGCATGAATTTTTCAGAAGATACAACAAAGGAAATGAATCAGCAGTATTCGTCAGCGTTGCTCGAGCGTGCCGTGGATGAGTTTGCCAAGTTGCCAGGTATTGGACGTAAGACGGCGATGCGACTTGTGCTGCACATGTTGCGTCTGGACGTGGACAAGGTGGATGCGTTCAGCGATGCCATTTCTACGTTGTGTCACGACGTGCATTATTGCCACGTCTGCCACAACATCAGCGATGAGGATGTGTGTCAGATATGTTCCAATCCCAGTCGTGATGCGGCAACCATCTGTGTGGTGGAAAATGTGCAGGACGTGATGGCGATTGAGCAGACGCAGCAGTATCGGGGCTTGTACCATGTGCTGGGTGGCGTGATTTCGCCGATGGATGGTGTGGGCCCGAGCCAACTGGAGATTGAAAGTCTGGTGGAGCGTGTCGATAAAGGTGGGGTGGAAGAGGTGATTCTGGCTTTGAGTTCGACGATGGAGGGAGATGCGACCAACTTTTACATCTTCCGAAAGTTGATGAAATACCCGGAGGTGAAGTTGACCGTGTTGGCACGTGGCATGAGCATCAATGACGAGTTGCAGTACACGGACGAGGTGACGCTTGGACGTTCGCTGATTAACCGAGTTCCTTTCACTGGGAAATAAGGACTGAATAAAATCAAGAATAACGAAAATATAATATGGAAAAATATGTAGAGAAACTGCTCCGTTTATTGAAGATTGAGGTGGTGGCAGTGTGGGTGAGTGCAGCGGTGGCTGTGGTGCTGGGCGAGTTGGACGTGATTCCGAATGGATGGGTGCAGCCCACTACGAACGAGGAGTTTGTTCTCAATGCAATTGCTATCGTGCTGACCGTTATCGGCATTCCGCTTGCCGTCAAGTTGTTCGCGCTGAATACGACGAGAGGCCTACGCCGCATGAACAACGACGAGGCTCTGACGGCATATCATGTGTGGAGTGGACTGAGAATGCTCATTTTGTGTCTGGTGGTGGTGTTCTGCATCGTGGTGTATTATCTTGCCACCAGTGTGAGTGCCGCATTCTGTGCCTTGATAACGCTCGCTGCCACGCTGTATTGCTGGCCTTCTAAGAGCAAGATAGATGCTTTTCTCGAAACGGTAAATAACGATTAAAACAGTTCTCTGATTTTTTTAAGGTGAAACTCTCCATTGTCATAGTAAATTATAATGTCCGCTACTACCTTGAGCAATGCTTGCTCTCGGTAGAGAAGGCCCTGTGTGGTGTGTGTGGCGAGGTGTTTGTGGTTGACAACAACAGCACGGACGACTCTATGCCTTATCTGAAAGGGAAGTTCCCGTGGGTTCGCTACATTGAGAATCAGGAGAACGTCGGCTTCTCCAAAGCCAACAATCAGGCTCTTCGCGAGGCACGCGGAGAATATGTGCTGCTGCTGAATCCCGACACCTTCCTCGGCGAGAGCACCCTGCGAGAGTGCATCGACTTCATGGACAAGAATCCCCAGGCAGGTATGTGCGGTGTGGGCATGTTGAAGGTGGATGGCTCTTTTGCTCCAGAATCACGTCGTGGCATCCCTACGCCCTTTGTGGCATTCTGCAAGATGTCGGGCTTGGGGACGTTGTTCCCGAAGAGCCGACTCTTTGGCAGGTACTACATGCAGTATCTGAACAAGCAGTCCATCAATCCCATCGAGATTGTGAGCGGAGCCTTTATGTTTGTCCGCAAAGAGGCGATTGACAAGGTCGGATTGTTCGACGAGACCTTCTTTATGTATGGCGAAGACATCGATTTGAGTTATCGGGTGCTGCAAGCAGGCTATCAGAACTATTACTTGCCCACTTACATCCTGCACTATAAGGGCGAGAGCACAAAGAAGGACTCCCTGCGATATGTCAATGCCTTCCACAAGGCGATGATAATCTTCTTCAAGAAGCATTATGCCCACTATAGTTTCATCTACTCCATGCCCATCACGCTGACGATTGTGCTGAAAGGAGTCGTGTCCTACATCATGCAGAAGACACGAGCCCTCTCACGTCGTTCGCAGGAGATAGAGCAGTATAAGTTCCTGATTGTAAGTGACGGACAGAATCTCGACGAGATGAAGCAAATTGCCGAGAAGCATCATTTCAAGTACGATGTGTTCCATTCCCGTTTGGGAGATAAGCCCAGTACGGATGTGCTGTACAGAGATTATGACTACATTGTGTTCGACACGAGTCGCTATCCCTACAGTTCCATCTTGGAGTTTTTCCGACACGACGACCCCCATCGTCGACATCCATACATTGCCACTTATATCCCTTCCAGCAAGTCCATCATGACTTTTCAGGGAGCACTCAATTAACAATCATTCCATTTATTTATCATTGAAAATCACCTATTATAGATATGTTACGCATAGCAGTACAATCAAAAGGTCGTCTCTTCGAAGACACCATGAATCTTCTCAAAGAGACAGGTATCAAAGTGAGTTCCAGCAAACGCACGTTGCTGGTTCAGTCATCCAACTTCCCCTTGGAAGTGCTCTTCCTTCGTGATGATGACATTCCTCAAACCGTGGCAGACGGCGTGGCAGATGTCGGCATCGTGGGCGAGAACGAGTTTGTCGAGCGGGGCGAG
Organism: uncultured Prevotellaceae bacterium; assembly: GCA_937892315.1. The sequence goes on from CALAVF010000393.1 coordinate 9,595, forward strand.
AGTGCCGATGTGGTGAAGCGTTTAGGCTTCAGCAAGTGCCGCATCTCCCTTGCCATCCCCAAGGCGGTCGATTATCCAGGTGTAGAGTGGTTCAATGGCAAGAAAATCGCCACGTCATACCCCGTCATTCTCAAAAAGTTCTTGCAGGAGAAGGGCGTAAAGACCGAAATCCATGTCATTCAAGGCTCTGTCGAGATTGCTCCGGGCATCGGCTTGGCAGATGGCATCTTCGACATCGTAAGTTCTGGCTCAACGCTCGTCAGCAACAACCTGAAGGAAGTGGAGGTGGTGATGAAGAGCGAGGCATTGCTCATTGGTAACCCCCATCTTTCCGACGAGAAGAAAGCCATCCTCGACGACCTCCTTTTCCGCATCGAATCTGTGCTGATTGCCGAAGACAAGAAATATGTACGCATGAATGCTCCCAAGGCACGTATGGCTGAAATCGTCAAGGTGCTGCCGGGTTTGAAGAGTCCCACCATCATTCCGCTGGCGGATGAAGACTGGTGTTCCGTTCACGCCGTGCTCGACGAGAAACACTTCTGGGAGATTGTGGGTCAACTCAAGTCGCTCGGAGCAGAAGGAATCCTTGTTACACCTATCGAAAAGATGATACTCTGATGAAGATTGTAAGATATCCCAACAGGGCAGAATGGACGGCGCTGCTCCAGCGTCCTCATCGCGATGCCTCCGAACTGCGTGACACTGTGAAGACGGTGCTCGACAAGATTCAGCAGGATGGGGATGCAGCGGTGAAAGCGTTTGAGCAGAAGTTCGACCACGTGACCCTCGACTCCCTCGCTGTTTCCGAGGCGGAAATGGCAGAGGCGGATGCTCTGGTGTCTAACGAACTGAAAGATGCCCTCGTGCTTGCTCATTCCAACATTCAGAAGTTCCATGCCTCACAAAAGTTCCAAGGCGAAAAGGTCGAAACAGCCCCAGGCGTTGTCTGTTGGCAGAAGTCTGTGCCCATCGAACGGGTCGGACTTTACATCCCAGGAGGCACCGCACCGCTTTTCTCCACCGTCCTCATGCTTGCCACACCAGCCAAGATTGCCGGATGTCAGGAGATTGTTCTCTGCACTCCTCCCAACCGCGAAGGCAAGGTGAATCCAGCCATTCTGGTTGCCGCCAAGGTGGCAGGAGTCAGCCGAATCTTCAAGGCAGGTGGTGTTCAAGCCATCGGAGCCATGGCATACGGAACCGAATCCGTGCCCAAGGTCAGCAAGATTTTTGGCCCGGGCAATCAGTTCGTCATGGCAGCCAAGCAGCAGGTCAGTTTGCACGAGGTGGCAATTGACATGCCGGCAGGACCATCCGAGGTGGCAGTCGTGGCAGATGATACCGCCAACCCCGTCTTTGTGGCAGCCGACCTGCTCTCTCAGGCAGAACACGGCATCGACTCGCAGGTCATCCTCATCACCACCTCCGAGGCGATGGCAGACAAAGTGAATGCAGAGGTTGACCGTCAACTCTCCTTGTTGCCTCGCAAGGAGATAGCCGAGCAGTCCTTGCAGTATTCCAAACTGATTCTTGTCAGGGACATTGACGAGGCTCTCGAAATGACCAACGACTATGCCCCCGAACATCTCATCCTTGCCGTAGAGAATTATCTGG
>CALAVF010000394.1 GCA_937892315.1 uncultured Prevotellaceae bacterium
ACTTGTGTGTCAACTGTAAGCAAACTGCTGCGGGAGCAAATTTTTCACTTTTCACTCTTCACTTTTCACTTTAAAAATATCTGAATAATGAGCGAATATAACGACGAAAACGAAATCATGGATGAGGCTCTGGAGGACGAAGTCTTGGATGCTTCCCCTCCAGCCAACGGTTTGCCGCCAAAGAGCGACTACGACCCGACGACCATGAAAGACAGCATCACTCACCACTTGAGTGGCATGTACCAAAACTGGTTCTTGGAGTACGCCTCCTACGTTATCCTCGAACGTGCCGTCCCACACATCATGGACGGTTTGAAGCCTGTGCAGCGACGTATCCTCCACTCGATGAAACGAATGGATGATGGACGCTACAATAAGGTGGCGAACATTGTGGGACACACGATGCAGTTCCACCCTCACGGCGATGCCTCCATCAAGGATGCGCTGGTGCAGATGGGACAGAAGAACCTGCTCATCGACTGTCAGGGCAACTGGGGCAACATCCTCACGGGAGACGATGCTGCTGCTGGTCGTTATATTGAGGCTCGACTCTCGAAGTTTGCACTCGATGTCTTGTTCAACCCCAAGACCACCGAGTGGAAACTCTCTTATGATGGACGAAACAAAGAACCCATCTCGCTGCCGGTCAAGTTCCCGCTCCTCCTCGCTCAGGGAGTGGAAGGCATTGCCGTGGGATTGAGTTCCAAGATTCTTCCCCACAACTTTAATGAACTATGTGATGCGGCTGTTAACTATCTGTACAACGAGCCTTTCCAACTCTATCCCGACTTCCAGACGGGTGGCTCCATCGACGTGTCAAAGTACAACGACGGACAGCGTGGTGGCTCTGTCAGAGTGCGTGCCAAGATTGAGAAGCGGGACAGCAAGACCCTTGCCATCACGGAGATTCCTTACGGAAAGACGACTGGCTCTCCTTCCAAACCGAGCCAATTCATCGACTCCATCCTAAAGGCGATAGAGAAAGGAAAAATCAAGGCTCGCAAGGTGGAAGACCTCACGGCGGCAGGTGTCGAAATCGTGATTCATCTGATGCCTGGTGCATCGAGCGACAAGACCATCGATGCCCTTTATGCCTTCACCGACTGCGAAATCAGCATTTCGCCCAACTGCTGTGTCATCGACGACCGGATGCCGAAGTTCCTCACCGTCAGCGACGTGCTTCGCAAGAGTGTCGATTACACCAAGTTCCTCATCAAACGGGAACTGGAGATCCGTCGTGGCGAACTGCTGGAACAGTTGCACTTCGCTTCCCTCGAGAAAATCTTCATAGAGGAACGTATCTACAAAGCCAAAGAGTTTGAAAATGCGAAGACGATGGATGCCGCTTGTGCGTATGTCGATTCGCGTTTGGAGCCTTTCTATCCGCAGTTTGTGCGTGAGGTGACGAAAGACGACATCTTGAAACTCATGGAAATCAAGATGGTCCGCATCCTCAAGTTCAACAAGGACAAGGCAGATGAGTTCATCGCTCGACTGAAAGCAGAATTGGAACAGATTGAACGCGACCTCGCCAATCTGGTGGAAGTGACTGCCGAGTGGTTCCGTTTCCTCAAGAAGAAATACGGTGCCGAGCATCCCCGTCTCACGGAGATTCGCAACTTTGACACCATTCAGGCTGCGACAGTGGCAGAAGCCAATCAGAAACTCTACATCAACCGTGCCGAGGGTTTCATTGGCACGAGTTTGAAGAAGGACGAATTTGTGTGCAACTGCTCCGACATCGACGACATCATCATCTTCTATAAGGATGGTACGTATAAGGTCATCAAGGTGGCAGACAAGGTCTTCATTGGCGAAACCGAACGCAGCAAGGCGGAGAAGCGCAAGGTGGAGGTGATTCATGTGGCGGTCTTCAAGAAGAACGACACACGAACCATCTACAATGCCACCTACAAAGACGGCAAGACGGGTGTCACCTACATCAAACGATTCAATGTGCCCAGCGTCACCCGCGACCGTGAGTATGACCTCACGATGGGCACTCCGAAGTCAAAAGTCACGTGGTTCTCAGCCAACAACAATGGTGAGGCGGAAATCATCAAGGTGACACTCAAACCGCAGGAGAAACTGAAGAAACTCGTCTTTGAGAAAGATTTCAGCGACATCGACATCAAGGGCAGAACTGCACGAGGCAACCAACTGACCAAGCATGAGATTTTCCGCATCCAACTGAAAGCATACGGTGGCAGTACCTTGGGCGGACGCAAAGTGTGGTGGGATCCTGACATCCAGCGTATCAACTATGATGACCACGGCTGGTATCTGGGCGAATTCTTCAACAATGACCAGATTCTGGTTGTCTTGCAGAATGGCGAGTACTACCTGAGCAACTTCGATGCCAACAACCATTACGAACAGAACATCCTCCGCATCGAGAAGTTCAAGGCAAAGAAGGTTTGGACAGCCGTCCTTTGGGATGCCGAAAACCAGAATCAGCCATACATCAAGCGTTTCGTGTTTGAAGAGACGAAGAAGAAGCAAAGTTTCCTCGGCGAGAATCCCGAAAGCAAGTTGATACTCTTGACTGATACGCCTTATCCACGCCTCGAATTGACGTTCTCCGAGCCAGACACCTTCCGTGGACCTCAAGAGTTGGATGCTGATGAGTATATCGCTGTCAAAGGCTTCAAGGCGAAAGGCAAGCGACTCACGACCTACGCCCTCGACCAAGTGAAGGAACTTGAACCGACTCGTTTCCCCGAACCCGAAACTGAGCAGGACGACGGCGAAGAGGAAGTGGAAGAAGTGATTGACCCCGACGAGGGCAAGAGCGATGGTGACATTCGAGACGAAATAACAGGACAATTGAAACTCTTCTGATGAGACATATATATATAATAATGTGTAAAGGCTTAGCGACAGTCACGATGCTGTTGCTAAGCCTTTGTGCTTATGGACAAGACAACAAGGAAGTGCTCCATTCCTCGATGGTCGGGGTGGGATGGTCGAACATTCTCGACACTTACCTTTCTCCCTACAACTACACAGGTACCGACATCCGCATCCAACGTGAGACGATGCGAATGACCACTTTGTGGGATGGGCGTGTGTCTAACCAGTCTTTGATAGACATCAATGGTGCCATCAACAAAAATCATGCTGGCAACATCGACGAATACGCAGGTGGCATCCGCTATTCGCAAGGTTGGTTCTACAACTTTGCTGGTGGAAATGTCGTCAATCCTGTGGAACGTTCGAAATCTCCTTGGAACGTTGCTGCGGGTCTTGCGGCATCCGGCTATATGGGCGGTGTCTATATCGACCGCAGCGGCAACAACCCGGGGCAGGCGAAGGTGGACGTGATGATTGATGCCTGTGCAATGGCAACCTACGACATGAAGATTGCAGGGCATCACTACCTTTGGCGCTATCAGGTGTCTGTGCCTTTGTTGGGCATGGCGTTCTCCCCCAATTACGGGCAGAGTTACTACGAAGCCTTTGAGTTGGGCAACTCCGACCACAACGTGCTCTTTGCCTACGTGGGCAATATGCCCTCCATGCGGCATCGCCTCACGCTCGACATCCCCATCAAGCGATATACCGTCCGTTTCGGCTATGTCGCTCAGTTCAATCAGTCAACTTTCAACCACTTGAAGTATCACCAATATTCCCATGATTTCATGGTCGGCTTCAATAAATACCTCTATCGCAAATGAAAAAAGTTCTTAGATTTTTTACTTTTCACTTTTCACTTTTCACGATAGCAGCCTGTCTGCTCATTTCGTGCGTGAAAGAAGAAGACTACGACAACTCCAAGCAAGGCAACTTCGAGGCTCTGTGGAAAGTGATGGACGAGCACTACTGCTTCTTCTCCTACAAGCAGCAAGAACTCGGTGTGAACTGGGATGAGGTACATACTCGCTATGCCAAGCAAGTGAACGAGAGCATGACCAATGCCCAACTCTTCGAGGTGCTCTGCAATATGCTTGCCGAACTGAAAGATGGGCATGTCAACCTCAGTGCTCCTTTCGACTATGGTCGCAACTGGAGTTTCTACGAGGACTATCCCGAAAACTATAACGACAGCATTGCTAAACTCTACCTCGGTCATCACTACCAGATTGCATCGGGCTTGAAATATGTCACGTTGGATGACAATATCGGCTATGTTCGTTGTGAGACATTCGAGGACGGCATCGGCGATGGTAATGTCAGTGTTTTGCTGAACAGCCTTGCTTCCTGCACGGGGCTTATCATTGATGTGCGGAGTAATGGTGGTGGACAGTTGACCAAAGCCCATACCTTTGCCTCCCATTTCACCAATGAAAAGGTGCTGATTGGTTACATTACCCATAAATCGGGCAAAGGCCGCAATGACTTCTCTTCTCCCGAAACGGAATATCTGGAACCCGCTTCTGATGGTGTCCGTTGGCAGAAGCCGGTGGTGGTGCTGACCAACCGTGCCGTTTTCTCGGCAGCCAACGATTTCGTGAAGTGCATGAAGCAATGTCCCAATGTCACCATCATGGGTGACCGTACAGGTGGAGGCTCTGGTATGCCTTTTAACAGCGAACTGCCCAATGGCTGGACAGTTCGTTACAGTGCCGTCGTTCACTACGACAAGGACATGCAGCAGACCGAATTTGGCATTGCTCCAGATGTGCCGTTGGAAATGTCGGGTGCAGACCTTGCTTTGCAGAAAGACACTTATATTGAACAGGCACGGAAGTATCTGTCCGCTATTCATTGATAGATGCTGAAATGACAGGCAACGTGCCGAGGAGATGTCAAAAACCATACCCTCGGCACGTTAAAAGTGGTCTGAGTCAGACCACTTCTGAGGTATTGAGGGAACCGTTTTTGACACATCCTCTTCTGGTGTTCGAGCCACATTATTGCTCGATGGTCTTCGTCGTTGCGTCTCCTGGCTTGAAGATGAGTCCCGTGCAGCGGGTCGCATCAGCCTTGTAAACTTTCAGTTCCACCTTGTCCCATTCAATCTGGTCGGTGCTTTGTGCGAGTGGGGCATGGGGAATGATAGACCCGTCACGCACCATGATGATGGCAGGAATCTCGCCAGCCGCGAGGGTGTGCCAGCCGCCGTCGTAAATTTTTCCACTCTGATAGTCAATCCATTTGCCATGCGGCAAATAGACGATACGGCTGTTGCCGCTCTCCATCAGTGGGGCGACAAGAATCTGTGAGCCGAACATATATTCATCCTCAATATACCACGCACCCGGGTCATCGGAAAATTCGACAAGCAATGCTCGCACCATGGGCAGACCTCGTTCGGAACAGTCTTTTGCTTGTGCATAGACGTATGGCATGAGGCGGTATTTCATCTCGGCTGCTTGGCGGAATGCCTTGGTGAAGGATTCGCTGATAAGCCAAGGCTCTGTAGGTGGTGCCCCATGTGCACGGGTGTGTGAGGAGAGGAAACCGAAGGGCAGCCAACGGCGATAGATGTCTTCGGGCGAAGCGGTGACAAAACCGCCCATGTCGTGGCTCCAGAAGGAGAAGCCGCTAAGCCCAAAGGAAAGTCCGCCTCGCAAGTCGCCTAGCATACCCGTATTGGTGGTGGCAGCATCGCCTCCCCAATGCAAAGGATAGCGTTGGGAACCAGCCCAAGCACTACGTGCCCAGATGACACCCTCGCCGCTGTTCGCTTGTACCGCCTCCCACAGTGCCTTGTTATATCGTAGCGGATAGAGGTTGTGTTCGTATTTGCCTCCTTTGCCGCTGTGGTAGAAACCGTCGTAGGGAGCAGCCTCGCCAAAGTCGCACTTGATGGCACCGACACCCAATTGGATGAGATTGCCAATTTTGCCTTGGTACCACTTCACGGTTTGAGGATTGGAGAAGTCAAGCACGGCGTCCTCGTATGGGAGACTGCCGTTGGCATTCTTCACCGCCATGCCGCCATCGACGATTTCATGATAGAAGCGATTCTTGGGCGTGAAGTAAGGTAGTTGCCACAGGCAAGTGTGGAAGCCCTCCTTGCGTAGTTGCTGGAGCATGGCTTTAGGGTCGGAGAAGCGTTCTTTGGAAAACTCATAGTCACACTGCCAGTCAACCCCGAACCATCCGGTGTCGAAGTGGATGACGTCGGACGGGATCTTGTGCCGCCTCAACTGCTTGGCGATGTCGAGCCCTTCCTCTTGCGAGAAGTAGGTGATGCGGCTCATCCAGGTGCCGAAGGTCCAAAGGGGCAACATTGGCGATTTGCCGGTGATGTTGGTGTATTCGTTGAGAATGTCTTTCGGGTTGCCGAAGAAGACGAAAAAGTCCATCTGCTCGTCTGCCATGAAGAGGCGGTCGGCACCAATGTAGGAAGCCCCAAAGTCGCAGGTGATTGGAGCCGATGTGTGCATGAAGATGCCGTAGCCACGATTGGAGAAGAAGAAAGGAACGGGTTTATACTGCCCGTAGGTCTCAGGACCTTGCGGGTCGGTGACGAAAAGTTGCACCTTTTGTCCCACCTTGTTCAGAGCACCGAACGATTCTCCGCAACCATAGATGCGTTCGCCGGGCGAGAGTGTCAGCACAGGATTGATGCTGCGTGAGTTGTCCGACCCCCGTTTGATGAACGAGAATGGCAGCAGTTTCACCTGCGAGGAGTCGTTGTCGATGATGTGGCGTGTTTGTGTCATCACCTTTCCATTGGGGTCTTTCAGCACGATTCGCCAAGGATAGGGGTGGATGTCAATACTGCCGTACTCCGTCTTATACGTGATAACCGAACCGTTGTTGACCAGTTTCCATGCATTGCTGGTGGGCACTTGTCCTGCCAGCATCAGGCTCTCGCTGTCTTTCATGGCAGGGGCGATGGGGCTCGTAAGCATACGGATACGCACACAGCGAGGGCTGACAAAATCGATTTTCAGCGAAAGATTGGGGTCATTGTCGTACTGCGTGTCAGGAAAGTCGAGCATCTGCATTCTTACAGGCCAATAGCCGTTGAGGTTGAAAGCCTGGCGAGGAGTGAGGTGATAGCGTTTCCAGTTTACCAGCCCTTCTCCTTTCTGAGTGTCGAAAGATACAAGTGAGTCGGCAAGGAAATAAGTGTTGGAAAGGTCGGAGAAATCGCCTGATTGGTCTTGGGGCATACATTGCAGATACTGCACCCCATTGTTGGTTTTTAGTTGGGCAAATGCCATCATGGCGTGGAAGCCCAAAAGCAGAAATAGGATGACACTTTT
>CALAVF010000395.1 GCA_937892315.1 uncultured Prevotellaceae bacterium
TCTCTGGGTGGAGCGAGATACCTGCCACGATGCCTGCCAATGATGTGATGGTGACGGGTTCGTTTACGGTGAACACCTATAAACTGACGTACACGCTGGACGGTGAAGAGTACAAGAGCATGGATGTCAACTATGGCGAGGCTATCACCGCGGAATCAGAACCGACCAAGGAGGGGTACACCTTCTCTGGATGGAGCGAGATTCCAGAAATGATGCCAGCGAATGACGTGACGGTGGCTGGCTCGTTCACCATCAACAGTTACACGTTGAGTTATACCGTGGACGGTGAAGAATACAAGAGTGTGGATGTAATTTATGGTGAGACAATCACGGCAGAAGCAGAACCGGCCAAAGAGGGGTACACTTTCTCTGGGTGGAGCGAGATACCTGCCACGATGCCTGCCAATGATGTGATGGTGACAGGCTCATTCTCCATTAACAGTTACACGTTGACATATATGGTGGATGGTGAGGTCTATAAGACCTACACGGTGGAGTATGGTGCGACGGTGGAGGAAGAGGCTGCTCCTGAAAAGGAAGGTTACATCTTCTCTGGTTGGAGCGAGACGCTTGGAACGATGCCAGCCCATGACGTGACGATTACGGGCAGTTTCACGTTCGTGGATGGAATTGCAGGTGTCAGCATGGATGGCAAAGCAGATGGCATCTACACACTTGACGGCAGAAAGATTGAAAAGTTGCAAAAGGGTGTGAATATCATCAGAACGTCTGATGGGAATGTAAAGAAAGTGTTTGTGAAATAGTGCCTCTTTAACTACGTGTGAAAAGCCCGCTTGCTGTCGTTGCAGGGCAGCAGGCGGGCTTTGTGTGTGTCAGCATAGGTTCATGTGCTCAGGTTGTTTGTGTTTTGGCTTTTTTCTTGGCGTTTGTCATGCACCAAACACCCAGCAGGACAAAGGGGAGGGAGAGGAGTTGTCCCATGTCGAGGGGCATGGATTGCTCGAAATCGACTTGTTCTTTCTTCAAGAACTCGACGAAGAAGCGGAAGGTGAAGATGGTGGCGAGGCAGTAGCCGAAATAGAAACCTGTGCCGACGGCGATGGGCGTGTGGGGCGCCATTGCCTGTGTCTTGCGCCAATGGCGGTAAATGATGACTCCGCAGGCGAAAATGACGAGATAGGCAAGGGCTTCGTAGAGTTGGGCGGGATGGCGTGGCACGGCGATGCCATCGATGAGCGACTCGTGGCTGTGGAAGATGAATGCCCAGGGGACATCGGTGGGCTTGCCGACTATCTCGGAGTTCATCAGGTTGCCTAAGCGGATGAGGCACGCCATGGAGGGGACGGAGATGGCGACGTTGTCGAGCACGACCCACGGTTTCATCTGGGTCTTGCGGCAGTAGAGCACCATGCCAAGGATAAGGCCGATGGTGCCGCCGTGGGAGGCAAGGCCTTCGTAGCCGGTTAGTTTCCACGTCCCGTCGGGCATGAGACGGGCAGGAATCAGCATCTCGATGAAGCCTGTCACGCTGGTGAGGTAGTATTGGGGTTCGTAGAACAGGCAATGGCCCAAGCGTGCCCCGATGAGCACGCCGAGGAAACAATAGAAGAAGAGGGGGTCGAACTTCTCGTCGGCAATCTTCTGCTGCTTGTAGAGCCGCTGCACGATGAGGTAGGTGACGATGAATCCGAGACACCACAGGAGGCTGTACCACCTGATGCTGAAGGAGCCGATGGAGAAAGCCTCGACGGAGGGTTGCCAGTCAATGAAAAGGGGAATCATGGGAGTGTAAAAATGAAGAATGAAGAGTGAAGAATGAAGAATGAAGAATCGGGGGGCATGGGAAAATGAAGAATTATACGTTGAAGCGGAAGTGCATGATGTCGCCATCCTGCACGACATAATCTTTACCTTCTACGCCAAGTTTGCCTGCCTCTCGCACGGCTGCTTCGCTGCCATACTTGATGTAGTCGTCGTACTTGATGACTTCGGCACGGATGAAGCCTTTCTCGAAGTCGGTGTGGATGACTCCGGCACACTGGGGTGCTTTCCATCCGCGGCGGAACGTCCATGCCTTCACTTCCATCTCGCCTGCGGTGATGAAGGTCTGGAGGTTGAGGAGGGCATAGATGGCTTTGATGAGGCGGTTGCAGCCGCTCTCGTCCAAGCCCATGTCTTCGAGGAACATCTGCTTCTCTTCGTAACTCTCCAGTTCGGCGATGTCGGCCTCGGTTTGGGCACTGATGACGATGAGTTGGGCGTTTTCGCCCTGGATGGCTTCACGCACCCTATCGACGTAGGCATTGCCCGAGCGGGCACTGGCATCATCGACGTTGCAGACATAGAGCACGGGTTTGGTGGTGAGCAGGAAGAGGTTCTTGGCGGCAAGTGCCTCTTCGTCGTTCTCTGGCTGTACGGTGCGGGCAGAAAGTCCCTGCTCCAACGCCTCTTTGTAGCGAAGCAGCAATCCGTACTCCACTTTGGCATCTTTGTCGTGACCCACATTGGCGAGTTTCTCCGTCTTCTTCAGACGTGCCTCGACGGTTTCCAAGTCTTTCAACTGCAACTCTGTGTCGATGATTTCCTTGTCACGCACGGGGTCAACGCTGCCATCGACGTGGACGATGTTGCCATTGTCGAAGCAGCGGAGCACATGGATGATGGCGTCGCACTCGCGGATGTTGCCCAAGAACTGGTTGCCCAAGCCTTCGCCCTTGCTGGCTCCCTTGACGAGACCTGCTATATCTACAATGTCGCACACGGCGGGCACGATGCGTCCCGGGTGTACCAACTCTGCCAACTTGGTGAGTCGCTCGTCGGGTACGCTCACCTGCCCCAGTTGGGCGTCAATCGTACAGAAGGGAAAATTTGCTGCCTGTGCCTTGGCACTGGACAGACAATTGAAAAGTGTTGATTTGCCCACGTTCGGCAGACCAACAATACCTGCTTTCAAAGCCATATTTCGTTATTTTTTCTAAAATCAATGGATGAAATCCGCTGCAAAGGTACGAAATAAAATGATATTTTGTAACTTTGCACTCGCTAAATCGAAAGAAATGAAGAATTTGTCTTGTTTGTTGGTGTTTCCGCTGCTGCTGATGGGGTGTGGGGGGAGCAAGCCTGTGGAGACGGTGTATGTGTCGCCTGCACCTGTGTTTGACGCAGATTCTGCCTATGTGTATGTGGCGGAGCAATGTGGGTTCGGGCCTCGTGTGATGAATGCAGCCGCCCACGACTCGTGTGGGGAGTATATTGCACGGAAGTTCAGGGGTTTCGGTGCGACGGTGTATGACCAGTATGCCGATGCGACGCTGTATGACGGCACTCCTGTGAGGATGAGGAACATCATTGCGTCGTACAACCCTGATGCCGCGGCTCGCATCTTGATTTCGGGGCATTGGGAAAGCCGTCCGTGGGCTGATAA
>CALAVF010000396.1 GCA_937892315.1 uncultured Prevotellaceae bacterium
TGACGCTCCGTTCTGCGCTGGAAGCGGTATGGTCCCTTCCCCTCTTTACGCTGCTGGGTGCGGAGAGTGGAGTAGATATTCCTGGCCGTTTCGAGCCATGTCTCATCGAAAATCGAATCGTCACCCGTAGTCTTCCAGTACTCGTACGCAAGGCGGACAGGATAGCACTGGGAGTCAATCTCCCACTTCCTTTCATGCACGTTAGGGTTCATGTCCGTGAGGTCACTCATCCACTCCCCTCCTGTGGGCCCGTCATTGAAGGCGTTCGCATAGGGGTCGATGTTGATGCACTTCCATTGCCGCAGGATGACGCCACGCAGCATCTTCTGCAACAGGGAGTCTTCGTTGGCAAACTGCACGTAGGGCCACACCTGTGCCCCCGAGTCACGCAGCCACATGGCAGGAATGTCGCCCGTATAGACAAAGGTGTCGTCTTCGCCGTCGATGGTGCGGTAGTGGACGGTCGTTTCCAGCGTGTTGGGGAAGCAGTTCTCAAACATCCATGCCAGTCGGGGATTCTCGGCGAGCAGTCGTTTCACCTCTTCTATCTTGCGGTCAATCACTTCCGAACGGAACAGCCTGTCCTTTTCGGCAGGGCGTTTCGACACATGCGTTTGTGCTGCACATGGTAGGTGCAGGCAGATGAATATAATGAGACAAGACAAGATTTGTTTCATGTGTTTTTACAAATGTTTTACAAATTCTTTCACACCACAGATTACGCAGATTTCACAGATTCTTTGTCGGATGTTTTTGGCTATTACTCGGATTTTTTCAGAATTTCACAGATGAAAGCCCCGCAGGGCTTCAAATAATCTGTGAAATTCTGCCTCTAATTGTCAAGATAATCCGTGTAATCTGAGAAATCTGTGGTTTATATTATACATGCGAAAATTGAGTAATTTCACGTTCAGGTGTCTATGGTCGGTCTTTCTGCTTTGTTCCGAAATCAGAGGGTTGTGCCCCCATCTGCAATTCGAGTGTGCCGCCTTGCATGATGTCTTCATACATGAGGTAGGAGCGGGTGTAGGGCTTGCCGTTCAGTCGCACGCTCTGGATATAGATGTTCTCTTCGCTCGCGTCCTTTGCCTTGATGCAGAAGGTCTTGCCACCTCCCACATTCACCTTTGCCTCTGTGAAGAGTGGCGAACCGAGCACGTACTTGCCTCCTGCTGGCTCCACCTGATAGAAGCCCAAGGCAGAGAGGATGTACCATGCCGACATCTGCCCCACATCTTCGTTGCCGCTGAGTCCGTCGGGCTCGTTGTGGTACAGTTCCTGCATGGTGCGTCGGATGAGTTTTGCCCCCTTCCACGGCTGCCCCACATAATTATATAGGTATAGCACATGGTGGCTCGGCTCGTTGCCGTGGGCATACTGACCGATAAGACCTGTGATGTCGGGTGGTGCCGCCTCGCCCAAGTCGCCCTCCACGATGAAGAGCGAGTCGAGTTTCTGGACGAAACGCTGTTCCGAGCCGAAGAGTGACACCAGCCCATGCACGTCATGCGGCACGAGCCAGGTGTATTGCCATGCGTTCCCCTCGGTGTAGTCGCGATTGGCAGGTGCCGAATGGAACGGATTGAACGGCTCGCGGAACTGCCCCTTGCTGTCTACGCCTCGCATGAAGAGCGTCTTCTTGTCGAAGTAGCG
>CALAVF010000397.1 GCA_937892315.1 uncultured Prevotellaceae bacterium
GGGCAGCAGGCACATCCGAACCATGCCTGACGCTGATGCTGTCCCATGCTCTGGAGTGGGTTTGGGTAGAAGAAGTTGCCGCCGTCGATAGAGATACCTGAAATAACGCCGTTGTAGAGGCTACGCTCCAAGGCATCGTAGTATTTCGAATCGCCGTGGAGGAGGAAGAGGCGGTAGTTGAGATAGACTTGTGCAATGGCAGCACAGGTCTCACAATAGGCACTCATGTTGGGCAATTCATAGTTCTTGCCGAATGCCTCGCCGCTGGCGGTAGCACCTACACCGCCTGTGATGTAGAACTTCTTGGTGACGATGTTGTCCCAGATGCGGTCGATGGCATCGATGTAACTCTGGTCGCCAGTCAGTGCGGCGATGTCTGCCATGCCTGCATACATGTAGCCGGCACGAACAGCATGACCCACTGCTTCATCTTGTTCAACGACAGGCAGATGGCTCTGGCTGTAATCGCTAAGTGAGTGGTAGTAGCCATCCGCATCGTAGAGTCCGCGGTGGGTCTCTTTCCATGCAGGGTCTTTCTTGCCTCGCTTGTCAAGGAAGAACTTGGCTTGGTCAAGATATTTCTTGTCGCCAGTGGCGATGTAGAGTTTTGCCAATCCCATCTCGGCAATCTGATGACCTGGCACGACACTTGCCTGACCTGGCTTGTCACCTACTTCGCGGCAAACGCAGTCGGCATACTTGATGGCGACATTGAGGAAGTTACGCTTGCCTGTGGCGTAGTAGTGTGCCACAGCGGCTTCGCAGAGGTGGCCGAGGTTGTAGAACTCGTGGCTAAGGTCTTCCACACGTTCCCAACGCTTCCGTCCTGCCCACTCGTGGGGATGCTCTGGGTTCTGGGTGCGGGAGGTGTAGAGGTAGCCATCAGGCTCTTGACCCGACGCGATGACAGCAATCACGCTGTCCACATACTTGTCCAGACGACCGCCCTTGAACTTGGCGTTGGGGTAAGTCTGCAAAAGGTAACTGGCACCTTCGATGGTCTTGTAGGGGTCGGTGTCATCGAAGGAATAAGTGCCTCGCTTGATTTCAAATACTTTCGAAGGGTCTTTCAGGTGCTCGGCAGCATTGCTGAAGTTGGTGTAACGCCCTGTCTCCTCGCTCTTGGAGAATGCGAGTGGGATGGTGACATCTTGACTTGCCTGCAAACGCTGTCCCCAGAAGGTGTTCTGAGCGACTTTGACCTTTGTGAAAGGCACCTGTGTGATGGGGTAGCCACCGTTCTTGTCCTGGGCTACCATCGTGACAACAGAGGCTGCTGCCAGAGTGAATGCAATAAGTTTTTTCATAAATATAGGTTGTATAAATCAGTTAATATGCGAATGATTGTTGTTGCAAAGGTAAGAATTTTCATCGAAAGACAAAAACAATTGGACGATAATGTGATAATTGTGGACGATTGTGTTAGTTTCCCCCTCTCTTTTATGGGCATGACACTCAAATACTTCCCCTATAGTATTGTCAGAATGAAAAGAAAACCGTAACTTTGCAGTCGCAAAGTGACAGGCAACGGCGAAGTTTGCTGACAAAAAGCATTTACAAACGACTTTTTTCAAACGTTTTTCACTTTTTTAAGCGTAAAGAGATAACAAAACATAAACAATTTGGGCTTATGGCAGAAAAATTGGAAGTGAAGGAACTCGCAGAAGTGGTGGTACGCTTCTCGGGCGACTCTGGCGACGGAATGCAACTCGCCGGAAACATCTTCTCCACGGTGTCAGCCACCGTGGGCAACAGTATCTCAACATTCCCTGACTATCCTGCTGACATCCGCGCCCCACAAGGCTCGCTGACGGGTGTGTCTGGTTTCCAGGTACACATCGGTGCCGGTCAGGTGTTCACACCTGGTGACGAGTGTGACGTGCTGGTGGCTATGAACGCTGCTGCACTCAAGACTCAGTACAAGTATGCCAAGCCGGGTGCTGCCATAATAATCGACACTGATGCTTTCAAGGCGTCTGATTTGAAGAAGGCAAATTTCCAGACAGAGGATTATTTGGGTGAGATGGGTATTGACCCGGACCGTGTGATTGCGTGTCCTATATCTCAGATGGTCAAGGATTGTCTTGCGGACACAGGTATGGATACGAAGGCGATAATGAAATGTCGTAACATGTTCGCCCTTGGTCTTGTTTGTTGGTTGTTCGACCGTGATCTGGACATCGCATATAATTTCCTTAAGGAGAAGTTTGCGAAGAAGGCAGGTGTGGCTGAGGCAAACATCAAGGTTATACAGGCTGGTTATGACTACGGACATAACACACACTCAAGTGTGTCTAATGTTTATCGTATAGAGACAAAGAATAAGGTTCCTGGACGTTACATGGACATCACAGGTAACAAGGCCACAGCATATGGATTTATAGCAGCCGCTGAGAAGGCGGGTCTTAAGCTTTACCTTGGGTCTTATCCTATCACTCCAGCTACAGATGTGTTACATGAGTTGTCAAAGCACAAGTCGTTAGGAGTAACCACAGTGCAGTGTGAGGATGAGATAGC
>CALAVF010000398.1 GCA_937892315.1 uncultured Prevotellaceae bacterium
GTCAAGTGCAACTGATGACATATGAATTGTACCAAGTTATTTTTTAACGATTACTTAGGGGAATTTTTGAAGACATTTCAGGGTGTGAAATGAAAATACCTCGACACGAGTGAATTTGTGTCGAGGTATTGTATTGATTTGTTACCCGTGCATGAATTGATACGCATCGGGGTAACGACGTAGGGGGGAGACGAAGATTTAATACTTGAAAGGTGAGGCTTTCACGTAAATCTTGTAGTCTTTGATGCCGCCGGGCACGTTGCTCTCCATGCGTGGGAGGTACTGCAATGCGGTGACGGTCTGTTCTCTGCCAAGGTCGATGATGATGTGGTGAGGGAACTTGACGCCTTTGACGGTGGACCAGAAGGTGGATTCTTGCAGGTCGTAAATCTTGTCGCCGGCACGGTTGCCCGTCACGATGTCTTCGCTGTCGGCATAACTGATACGCCAAGGTTCACGCGAGAGGCGTTCGCCATTCTGGTCGAGCAGGTAAAGTTCGGCGATGCAAGCGAAGTCGTCGCCATTGTGGTTGTTGAGTGCTTCGAGGCAAACGTAACGTCCCTTTTGAGGAGCGGCGAACTTCACTTCCTGCCATCCGTTTCCTGCTGCAAATGAGCCTGTTGCAATGGCTGTCTCGCCTGCGAGGTTGAGGTTCTGACCCTCGGTGCGGTGGATGGGAGGCTCGGCATTTTGCAGTTTGTCGATAATCGGCTTTGCCAAACCTTCGCTCTTGGCTTCTGTCGGGCCGATGATGTCCATCACGATGATTTCGTTCTGTCCTTTCTTCAGCCAGCAACCTGGGCAATAGAGGGTTTGCTGAGGTCCCACTTCCCAGATTCTGCCGAGTCCGTGACCGTTCACATAGACGATGCCTTTGCCGAATGTCTCGAAGTTCAAGAAGGTGTCACCCGTCTTCTTCAGATTGAATGTGGCACGATAATAGCCTGGCATACGGTCGCCGTTGTGCAGCGGCTTGGTGGTTTCCAACGGCTTGTAAACCTGCTGCTTGCAAAATTCGTAGGTGTCGGGGAAGAGGTAGTTACGCCAATTCTTCAGGTGTGCCGTGAAGTCATTGCCGTCGATGTTGATGGTCAAGTCCACAGTTCCTTCAATACCCTTGAAGTCTTTAATGGCACGTCCGAAGTTGATGCGTCCCATTGCCTCCACCAAGATGTCGAGTTTGGCATCCTTGCGAGTGCTGGGCAGCACAAGGTCTTTGTCGCCATTGCGACGGTCGAGTGCCCCGATGTATTTGCCGTCGAGGAACACTTGTACGTAGTCATGGCCGCCGGCAATGTGGAGTTTGCTCTGACCCGAGATTTTGGGCAGGGTAGTGCCGTACATGATGGAGCCCCAGCCTTGGTCAAACTCCTCCATCGTCTGCACGTTTTCTGTGCGGATGGCTGCCGGGAGGTTCTCGAAGAGCGGTGCAAACTCTTTGAAGTTGAAGGCGGGCACGGTGATGATAGGCAGCGCCTTGGGCGCGGCAGGAAGTTTCTTGTCTGTGTACTGCTGCAACATGGTTCGCAGTTCGTCAAACTTCGGGGTTGCCTGTCCGTACTCGTTGATCGGTGCATCGTAGTCGTAACTGGTCACGTCGGGTGCGAAACCCGGAGAGTTGGCACCTGCCCAGTGGCCGAAGGATGTGCCTCCGTGGGTCATGTAGAGCGAGAAGGAAATGTTCTTGTCGAGCATCTCACGCAGTCCTGCCACCATGTCTTTCGACGAACGGGTTTCGTGCTTTCCGCCCCATTTGTCGAACCATCCGCTCCAGAACTCTGAGCACATCAGCGGTGCGTTGGGACGAACTTCTTTCAGTTTGCGGAACTGGTCGTCGATATTGGCACCCGTGCCGAAGTTCATCGTCCAAACGAGGTCATCCAGACCGTTGTTGAGGAAGTTGCTCGACCAGTCGCACTGGAAGAGTGCCACCTTGTCGAAGCCTACAGAGCGGAGGCAATCGCGGATTTCGCTGACGTAGGGCTTGTTCACGCCGTATGAACCGTATTCGTTCTCCACCTGCACCATGATGATGGGGCCGCCATTCTGGATGGTCAGTGGTGCCAACTGCTTGCCCACTTCGGTCTCGAAAATCTTCACACGTTCCATGAAGTAGGGGTCTTGTTCACGCAACTTGATGTCTTTCTTCTTCAGGAGCCACCAAGGCAGACCGCCCATCTCCCATTCTGCACAAACGTATGGTCCAGGGCGAACAATCACGTACATGCCGTTCTGCTGAGCCAATCGACAGAAGGCGGCAACGTCGTTGTTGCCTGTCCAGTCGAATTTACCTTCCGCCTGCTCGTGGATGTTCCAGAAGATGTAGATGCACACGGTGTTCATGCCCAGAGCCTTGCACATCTTGATGCGATGGTCCCAATAGGCTCTTGGAATGCGTGGATAATGGATTTCGGCAGCCTTCACCACAAAAGGTTTGCCGTTCAGCAGGAACGAGCCTTCGCCTGCCTCGAACGTTCCCTGTGCTTTCTGTGCACATGCTGGCGTTGTCACCATCATGGCAAGCATCAGCGAGAACATACAAAAGAGTTTCTTCATTGTATAAATAGGTTTGGTTAGATATCTACCGACAAAGGTAGAGATTTTTATCAATATCCACAAATTTATTGCCTAAAATGTTGATGGGAACGCCACACCTTGTGGATGAAGGTGCAGCGTTCCCATCAAAAAAGAACAAGAACGGGACGGGTTAGTCCAATAAGTCGGGACGTAAAGCCTTGGTGCGTGCCAATGCTTGTTCGTACTCCCATTCCTTGATTTTTGCTTCGTGGCCAGAAAGAAGAATCTCCGGCACAGTCCAGGTCTCCTCAGGGTTGGAGATAGGGTGGTACTCCGCAGGGCGAGTATAGACAGGCGGTTCGAGCAGATTGTCTTGGAAAGAGTCGGAGAGGGCACTCTCCACATCGCCAATCACGCCGGGAATGACCCTCACGATCGAGTCTGCCATCACCGCCGCCGCCAGTTCGCCACCCGTCAGCACATAGTCGCCGATGCTGACCTCGCGGGTGATGAGGTGCTCGCGGATGCGGTAGTCGATGCCCTTGTAGTGGCCGCAGAGGATGATGATGTTCTCGCAGAGAGAAA
>CALAVF010000399.1 GCA_937892315.1 uncultured Prevotellaceae bacterium
ACGACCTCCAGATTATGAGTCTGTTGCTCTAACCAACTGAGCTACAAGTCCGATGGGGAGAAAAAATGACATCTTTGGTGCGAGATGAACCTTGGATGCCTTTCCCTGGAGTTGTGCTACCAGGATTCGAACCTGGAATGACAGAACCAAAACCTGTAGTGTTACCATTACACCATAGCACAATCCTCATAGCATTTCGTGTGGGGAGACCTCGAAAACGAGGCTGCCTTCCTACGAATGCGACTGCAAAGTTAGAGTTTTATTTTGGATTTCCCAAAAAGTTTTTGTGAAAAATGAGGAGAAAGCCTTATTTTAAGTGCCTTTTTTATAAAAAAACATGAATTATGGGTAATGAATTATGAATTATTTTGTACCTTTGCATGAAATCTAACCCATAAAAAGGAATAGCCAACGATATAATGTCGAAAGAGAAACCACTGATACATAACAAGCGTAGAAACAAGATTCGTCTGCACCATGAGGGTACGCACACGTTGCTCTATACGGGCATTTTGGCGGCTTTGATTATTTTTCTTTCATGGTTGTCAAGGGACACCTTGGCTTGGGGGTCTTATTTTATTATTGTATGTGTAGTGGTCGTATATGGTATCCTGCTCAACTTTTTCCGTTGCCCGATTCGTATGTTCAATGGCCCGACCAACAAGTCTATTGTTGCACCAGCCGATGGACATATTGTGGTGATTGAAGAGGTGGATGAGGAGGAGTATTTCCATGACAGGCGACTGATGATTTCCATCTTCATGAGTCTGACGAATGTACATGCCAACTGGATTCCCTGCGAAGGAACCATTGTGAAGGTTGACCATCAGAGCGGCAACTTCATGAAGGCGTACCTTCCTAAGGCGAGCACGGAGAATGAGCGTTCGATGGTGGTCATTCGTACCCCTCATGGTGTGGAGGTGATGGCTCGTCAGATAGCGGGGGCTGTGGCTCGCCGCATTGTCACCTATCCCAAGGAGGGCGAAGAGTGCTACATTGACGACCACATGGGTTTCATCAAGTTCGGAAGCCGTGTGGACGTGTATCTGCCGCTCGGAACAGAGGTGTTGGTGAAGATGGGGCAGGCGACCGTTGGTGACGAGACGCTCATTGCGCGATTAAAGTAAAAGTTTTTTGACATACAATGAAAAAGCATATTCCCAATATCATTACATGCTGCAATCTTATTTGCGGTTGTATCGCCACCTATTGTGCGTTTCATCATGCTCATCAGGTTGCGTTTCTTTTTATCCTCATGGGTGCCATCTTCGATTTCTTTGATGGCATGACGGCTCGTGCCTTGGGTGTGAGTGGCAAGTTGGGTGTCGAACTGGATTCGTTGGCTGATTGTGTGACTTTTGGCGTGGCTCCTTCGGCCATGCTCTTCACGCTCTTCAACCATGTGGCATATCCACACGTGATGGCGAGCAACTTCTTTTTCTATGTGATGCCTTTCACCGCATTCCTGATGGCGGCGTTCTCTGCGATGCGATTGGCAAAATTCAACATTGACGAACGTCAGCACACCGAGTTTATCGGTATGCCGACACCTGCCAATGCCATTTTTTGGGGAGCCCTTATTTCGAGCAGTGAGGCGTGGCTGACAAGTCCTCGCTTCAATGCCCTTTTCCTCTTCCTTTTCATGATTCTCTTCTGCTGGCTGCTCGTGTGTGAAGTGCCGATGTTTGCCTTCAAGAGCATGTCGTGGCCAAAAGACAAGATGAAAATCATCTTCTTGGCGATTGCCGTCATCTTTCTTGCATGGGGAGCAATCTCTGGCGGCACCGACCCGTATGGCACCGTGTGGCAAGGTCTGTGTCGTGGTGCGGCTGCCAGTGTCGGACTTTATGTCGTGATGTCCATCGTGGCATCTTATTTGCCTAAGGAAGACTAAAGGAGAACGGTCTCCTCACTAAAAAACGATTCATTTGCCCATGTCAGTACTTGTTTTTGCCATCTTCGTGGTGCTGTTCATCATTGTTGGCATACTCTCCATAGGTATTTATCTGCTCAGCCTGTTGCTGGGCGGCTTTGCAAATCTGAAGAACCTTTTCTATAATCTCACAGGATGGGGCGATAGTAGCGGTACACAGCAGCGTACTGCCAAATCGTCAGCATCTGACAATTCTTCTTCTCGCCAACGGAACACCACAAAAAGCGGTAACACGGGCGGCAAGGTGTTTGACGATAGCGAAGGCACCTATGTCGATTTTGAAGAAGTGAAAGGATGATCATTCTTTCACGCAGTAGATTCGTACCCCTCGGGTACGATGTGCCGTAGCCGAGGGGTACGCCATGTCGTAGTCGAGGGGTACGTTTCTTGAGGATATGTGAGAGGGTATAAGTGTGCCGCTGTTTTATGAGGGTCTCACCTGTCCATTTCCCTCAATCACCCATTTATACGTCGTGATTTCCTCGAGAGCCATAGGACCTCGTGCATGAAGTTTTTGTGTGGAGATGCCGATTTCTGCGCCAAGCCCGAATTGTGCTCCGTCGGTGAACGAAGTCGGAGCGTTGTGATAGACACAGGCGGCATCTATTTGTATCAAGAATTGGTCAGCCGTGGCGCGGTTCTCTGTGATGATGCATTCCGAGTGCCCAGACCCGAAACGGCGGATGTGGTGAATGGCTTCCTCTGTCGATGCAACCGTCTTGATCGCCATCGTGTAAGACAGAAATTCAGTGCCGTAACTCTCTTCCGTTGCAGGGCGAAGCAGTTCGGCAGGGTAGTGCCCTTCAAGCACAGCCAACGCTGGCTCGTCGGCATAAATCAACACCTTGCTTGTTTGGAGCGGAGCACAAAGGGTGGGGAGGTCGGCGAGGCGGTCAGCGTGGATGAGCATACAATCCAATGCGTTGCACACGCTCACACGCCGCGTCTTGGCATTATTGATGATGCGAGCCCCTTTTTCCGTGTCGCCGTCTTTGTCGAAATAAGCGTGACACACGCCGGCTCCCGTCTCGATGACAGGCACCGAAGCCTCTTGTCGCACAAAGTCAATCAGTCGTTTGCTGCCACGGGGAATCACCAGGTCCACCCATCCGTTGGCATGAAGCAACGCACCCGTAGCCTCGTGGGTGGCAGGCAGCAGTTCGATGGCATTTTCATTCACTCCGAACTCTTTCAGCACCGACTTGATCAACCCCACAATGGCACGGTTGCTCTCGTCGGCATCCTTCCCGCCTTTCAGCACACACGCACTTCCTGCCTTCAGACAGAGGGCAAAGACATCAAACGTCACGTTCGGCCGCGCTTCATACACGATGCCAATCACACCAAAAGGCACACTCACCCGCTTCAACTCCAATCCGTTCGGCAACGTGCTTTGTTTCAGCACTTTGCCCAGCGGAGAAGGCAGTTCCGCCACCTTCTTGGTGTCACCTGCAATCCCTTCGATGCGTTCGGGTGTCAGTTTCAGACGGTCATACAACGGGTTCGTCGGCTCCATGCGACCGAGGTCTTTGGCATTGGCTGCCAAGATGGAGTCCGTCTCTGCAATGGCCCTGTCAGCCACTGCCAGCAATATCTGATGGATGGTCTCATTGTCGAGGAGAGCAAGATCGAGACTTGCCTCCTTCACCTTCTGAAAAGTCTCTTCTAACATAGAAATTCCGTGCAGGGCGTGTTGTCCCTGTCATTCATTAGTTTCACTAAAATGTCATCTCTCTTGCCGTTGGCGATAATCACGCTGATGCCAGCGGCAGCCGTCTTGGCAGCCACCGTCGATTTGCTCTGCATCCCCCCTCGTCCGGCACTCGAATGGCTCTCCTGCACATAGTCGCTCAGGTCTTTCCCTGGCTTCACGATGCTGATGAGCCTGCTTCCGGGGTCGGCAGGATTGCCCGTGTAGATGCCGTCGATGTTGCTCAGGATGATGAGCATCTGCGATTGTGTCATCCGTGCCATCAATCCCGACAGTTCGTCGTTGTCCGTAAACATCAGTTCCGTCACCGACACCGTATCGTTCTCATTCACAATGGGCAGCACGCTGTTCTCCAGCATCACCCTCATGCAGTTCTCCTGATTCTTCTTGTGCTCCGAATCCGAAAAGTTCTCCTTGGTCGTCAGCACCTGTCCCACAGGGATGCCATACTCGCGGAACAACTCAAAGTATCGGTTGATGAGTTTTGCCTGTCCCACAGCCGAGAAGAGTTGCCGTTGATCCACCGAGTCGAGGTCGTGCTGAATATGCTTCAATTCGCTCCGTCCACTTGCCACAGCGCCCGACGACACCAGAATAATCTCGTGCCCCTGACTGCGCAACTGTGCGATTTGGTCAACCAGTGCCGACATCCGTGTCACATCCAGCGACCCGTCCTGCCTCGTCAATACGTTACTGCCAATTTTAATCGTTATTCGCATTTTATTTATTTACAATTTGACGATTTACAATTTACAATTTATTTTCCGATTTGGCAATTTAGTAATTTAGAAAATGGCTCAATCATGAAATTGTCCAATCAATAGTAAATCGTAAATTGTCAAATCGTAAATGACTTCTATCCTCCAATCTTTGCCTCCAATCCATGCTCTTTCATGATGTCCAGCGCATATTGCTGCACCTCCTCCGATGGGGCGTCCATCTTGTACGCGTCGGGGTTGTACTCCGTGCCCAGACGTGCATGTTTCCCTTTCCCCACATCGTGATACACCAGTAGGTTGACCATCTCCGGTTTCTTCGGCAACGAAGCCAAAAATGCAGCCGAAACCGTCAGGTTTTCATCGTCGGTGTTCACCCCCACAATCAGCGGAATACGAATCCAGAATCTGTGCCCCAACTCGCTGATGAGCCGTATGTTCTCCAGAATCTGCTCGTTCCTCACCCGTGTGTAGTGTCGGTGCTTCTCGCTGTCCATCATCTTCAAGTCCACCAGCATCAACTCGCATCGCTCAGCCACCCGTCTCACCTGCTCTGCCGAGGCAAACAGCGTCGTGTCCACCGTTCTGTGAAACCCTCTCTTGCCCAGTTCCTCCAGCACTTCACACAAGTAATCCGTGTGCATCAACGGCTCGCCGCCACACATGGTCACGCCGCCACCACTCTCTTCCATCACCTGTCGCTCTTTCTCCACCACCTGCATCAACTCCTCCATCTTCCACTCCTTTCCCGCCATCTCCAATGCCAGGGTGGGGCACTCGTCCGTACACTTTCCGCATGTCGTGCAATGTCCCAAGTCCTTGATGCCATCCTTCGTCAGCACCAAGTTCTTCTCTGGGCACACCTCCACACAACTCTGACATCCGATGCACTTCTTCTTCGTGTACATCTTCACCGCCCCTTCCGACAGCCCCTCCGGATTATGACACCACACACACCGCAACGGGCAACCCTTCATGAAGATAGTCGTCCGAATGCCAGGTCCATCATTGATGGCAAACCTTTTGATGTCAAAAATCAGTGCCATAAAATCACCATTCACAGAATTCGCCACAAAGTTACAAACTTTTTGCCATATAGCGACAAGAACTTCCCAAACTCTTGACAAAGTCACAAAAAATCATTTCTTTGTCAGCAGATTTGGGGAATATGACACACGTTATAATATGGCTCCTGTGTCCACCTTCGCATCAATTGTACGCACCTGCCCAGTCAATGGATTCTCCAGACTGATATACACGTACACCTGTTCGAATGGTGCGGTTAACTTTAATCGGAGCATGATTGCGGTTTTTAGTTCCACATCTAACAATTTTGGGCTTTGGCAGACCTTGTGGTTTTTCGCCCACGAAGGTAACGTAGCCAAAATCGGGTATTACCTTTTTGTTCTTTTCCATCATCGTAAATGTGTCGTTGGTTAATATGATTCGCAAAAGTACATATTCTCAAAGAAAAAAGCAAGTAAAGCAGATTTTTTTTCTTGGCGAATTGCTGGGATGACGAGATGATTTTGCCATTTTTGCCAAAACGAAATTGACATCCCCACAAAGAAGGGGTAAAGATGCCCCCGCACACGACTTGTGAAAAATCTGTTTAATCCCTTTAATCACCCCAAAGGGGTATGTCGTTTTTATCCCGACAAGTGCC
>CALAVF010000400.1 GCA_937892315.1 uncultured Prevotellaceae bacterium
TCTCAACCAAATAAATTTCTCATGAAAACAATTCTATCTATCAATGTGTCTAAATGAATAAGAAAAAATATATATAAAACCTATGTTTTCGTAGTTACTCAGCGTCTCTTCTTGGCAGAGGCCGAGACATTCAATGTGATAGTAATCGTCTGTTCTGCAAAATTCGAGTTCGCAGGTGCATAGAGTTTAACCGTCTGGGGGCCTGTTCCTTCCACATAGAAGCCGATTGCATTACCCCAGCCATAGATGTTAGAACCAATACTGTACGATTGCGAGTTATACGTTGCAGTTAAGTCATCACGATGATACTCATTCCCCCACTGGTCTTTGCTATAAATCCAGAAGTAGTCGCCAGAAATCACATTCACACTCTTATCACCCGATGCCAGATTCTCTTCGGTCAACCATTGATCACCATTGCGGAAAATCTGTGTCCTGTAATAGATTCCGTTAGGCTTGGTGCCATTATCGGCTGCACTTACATTCACCCAGTAGTAAACGTCCTTGCCTTTATAATCGCCATCAGCCTCTTGGGTAAGGATAATGTTCGTGCCACCCACACCTACGGCCTTGACTTTCAGTTTGTCACCATTAAGGGTTGCGGTGACGATGCCGTCTGTCTGATATCTTATCGCAGAGATTGCACCTTTGCTGTCCGAATAAATCGTAACTTCTTTTTCTTCGCCAACCTTCATGTTGAGCGACCCTTCGCTGAAATAGGTGTTAGGCTCTTTCTGTTCAACTTTCTGAGCCTCCGTGAGATTCAGCACCACCGTGACTTCGCCGCCTTGCCAGAAGTTCGTCATGTCCTTGGCAAGCGTGACGGTGATGGTTGCCTTGCCTGGCTGAGTGCCCGTGTTGACCTTGATACACTTGCCGTCTTGTGTGATAGTTGCGTTAGAGCCATTGCTGTTCGACACGTAAGAGGTCAAAGCACCTGCACCGTTGTAGTTTACCGTGAACTCAAACGGAGTGCCAGCCGCCATCGTTTCTTCCTTGCTGGTGCCGCTGGTGTTGCCGCCGTTGTTGTTCACCCGCCACTCGTTCAGTTGGAAGTTGGCGGACTCCAGCACATTCACCGTGATGGAAACTTCTCCTTCCTTATAATTGTTTGTCGCATCCTGATGAATCTTAATCACGTGAGCCTTGCGGTTGCCGCTCACCTGCATGGTGCTCTCGGTGTAGCCGCCGTTGTCCACGTTCCAGATTTCGGAGTTGTCGGGATAGTACCTGATTTCGCCCGTGCTCGACGTGCTGATGTAGTCGCGGAGGTTTACCTTGCCGTTTGGCTCCACGTCCACCGACTGCTGAATCAGCGTGAGGTTAGACTCCTGCACCTCGGTGGCATGGTAGTCAGGCAGGTTGAGCGTGAACGACGTGCAACTGCCCGATGCCGAGTTCTCGGCGGATGTCATGCTTGACACCGCCTGACTCGTGTATGAACCCTTGAAGTAGCGGTGATAGAGACGTGCGTTCTTGGCTGGGAACTGGAACCAGTTGGTGTTGGTGGAACGGTCGCTCACCCATGCACGGAACATCGTATAGACGGTCTCGATGTTGCACTTTTCCTCTGGCCATGACCATGCCGTCGTGGTCTTCTGACCCGAACTTGGCTCGTTGTAGGCCACGTATGTGTATGGCACGCAGATGATGTAGGGGGCACCGCCCAACTTCGGAGCCGGCACATTGGTGAGGCGGCCATTGGCTGGCACGGCGGAAGCCGTTTCGCCCTCGGCGAGCACCTTGATGGAGAATCCGCCCATGTTGCCGTCGGTGGTGTAGTCGTATGCCATGCTCCAGTTTGCGTCAACGGTGATTTCCTTGGTCTGACATGCCGATTCCTCTACACCGCCCACGTTGAGCGGGTCATACGAGCCGCTCTTTTCCACGCCGGCGCCCAGCATCTGGTGGATTTCGCCGAGGCATTCATCACCATAATATATATAGGAAGCCAGCGTACCGCCTGCTGCCAGCGGAGTGACAAGGGCTTTGTTCGTGCCGATGCGTTCCACCTGGAAGACAACGTCGTTGTAGTCGATGTCGGAGCCGTCTCCACCGAAGTCCTCGGCAGCCAGCACCCACGCCTGGTTATCGGCGTCGTTCAGGTCGGCAGGGTCAACGTGGCTCTTCAGGGCTGGTGAAATCTTCACAATCCAGTCGTTGTAGATGTAGTCACGCTCCACGGTCATGTTCTTGTTCACGCCGTAGCCCTCGGAAACGAAGTCGAAGCCCACGTAGTAACTGCCGTCCACCTCGAGGATGATGTACTCGTAGTGGAACTCGCTGTCCTTCGTGTTGTGATAGCCAAACTGCTCGTCGCCGATGTTGCAACTCATGTTGTACATCAGGGTCGTGCCGTAGAACTTCTCGTTGGTGATGTCATCGACGTAGTAACTGTCTTTCGAGCCCGAGTTGAAGTCGTTGACGTGCTCATACTCGCCGGTGGTGCCGTTGTAGGCAATCATCTGGTTCATGCAGTCGGAGCCGGTGAAGGCATTGTTGCCTGCCGCGTCGGTGTATTGGGCCACACCCTTGTACACCTGCTGCACCCAGTAGTTGGGCCAAGGAATCGGGGTGGAATTCTTCACATAGATAGGTTCGGCAAACGCCTCCACCACTTTGGCGCACTCTGTCTCGGTCACGTTGACGGGGCGAATCCACTCTTGATACCACAGGTTGCCGTTCACGTT
>CALAVF010000401.1 GCA_937892315.1 uncultured Prevotellaceae bacterium
TCTCTTCTCGCTCATCTTCATCACTATGCTTGTCCTGCTCATTGTTATCAATTGGAGAGCCGATAAACAAGCTAAAGCCGCAAAATAAACAAATGGTCGCCACGAAAGGGGTGACCATTTGTTTTGCTAATAGATTATCTACAAGATTATAGTTTCTTCAATGTGGCGAGCAAGAGCTGATAGAATTGCTCTACCGTTTGTATATTTACCTTCTCGTCAGGTGAGTGAGGATGCTTGATTGTCGGTCCGAATGAAATCATGTCCATACCCGGATAGTTCCTGCCGATAATGCCACATTCCAATCCGGCATGAATGATGATGATGCGTGCGTCTTTGCCGAACAGTTCTTTATAGGTCTCTTTCATCAAATCGAGAATATGTGAATTCAAATTTGGTTTCCAACCCGGATAGCTGCCCGAAAACTCTACTTTAGCACCGGCCAAGGCAAAGCAACTCTCAATCTTCTCTTGCAACTCCTCTTTGCGACTTTCAACTGAGCTTCGACTTAAGCAGATGACCTTAATGCGTTGTTCTTCACCATTCACCTGTTCTGTTGATATGATGGCGAGGTTGTTGCTTGTTTCCACTACGTCAGGCATTTCGGGAATGACGCGCTGCACGCCGTCAGGGCATGCAATGACTGAATGTATGAGAGCATCTTGTATCTCTTCAGGTACGACCGACAGAGCTTTAGTGTCAGCAACGGTGAAATGAATATCATCTTCCACTCCATCGTATTCTCTAATGAACAAATCTTCATAGTCATCAACCAAACTCTTCAGGTCTTCCACTCCGTCTGCGGGCACAGTAACCACGGCTGTTGCCTCTCGTGGTATGGAGTTTCTCAGGCTACCGCCATTGACCGACGACAAGCGTGCATCGTATTCAGAAACAGCCTCTTTCAAGAAGCGGAAAAGCAGTTTGTTGGCATTGGCTCGTTGCAGATTGATGTCGCAACCGGAATGTCCGCCTTTCAGTCCTTCTATAGTAACAGCTAAAGCCACATCTCCGGCGGGAACAGGTTGGGCTATGTAGTCGAAAGTGATTTCGGCATCCACACCGCCTGCACAGCCCACATATAACTCGCCTTCCTGTTCGGAGTCAAGATTGAGCAGAGTCTTGCCTTGAAGTACACCGCCCTGCAAATCAAAAGCACCATACATACCTGTCTCTTCATCCACAGTGAAGAATGCTTCTAATGCGGGGTGAGCGATAGTGTCGTCAGCCAAAATAGTCATCGCGGTAGCAACCCCGATACCATTGTCTGCACCAAGAGTAGTGCCATCAGCTGTCACCCATTCGCCATCTATATATGCGCGAATAGGGTCCTTCTGAAAATCAAACTGTATGTTGTTGTTCTTTTGAGGCACCATGTCCATGTGTGCCTGCAGCACGGTTGTCTCGCGGTCTTCATATCCAGCCGTTGCCCCCTTCTTCATAATCACGTTGCCAGCATCGTCGATGTATGCCTCGGCTCCGTTCTTCTTGGCAAAATCAACCAGGAAGTTAGCCACCTTTTCCGTGTGTCCTGATGGACGGGGAATCTGCGTCAATGCGTAGAAATTTCTCCACACGCCTTTGGGAGAGAGTTCTTCAATAGGATTCATAGTTTTTCGGTTTTAATAGATGAATAATTTGTTGTTGTATGCGTCTTTCTGAGCCCCAATGCCACCAACGAATAGATGCCCAGCAGCGGCACGAGGGCGGTTTGTATGGTGTGGACAATCAGCACGAAAGCCACGGCGTTGGCATCTGCCACGCCATACAGGATGAGGATGGTCTTGACGGCAAAATGCCAGGGACCTGCCCCGTTGGGCGTCGGAACAATCACCGAGATGCTGCCCACGGTGAAACTGACAATCGCCACCGTAAAGCCCAGATTCTCAGTGAAGTCGAAGCAGTTGAAGGTAATCCAGTAGTGGAGGAAGTAACTGCCCCAGATGGCAAGGGTGTAGAACCCGAACAGCCATTTGTTTCTCACGTCTTTGAGGGAAAGGATGCCCTCTCTCAGTTTGCCAACCATCTCCTTCAGTTTGGTCATGAAGGTAAACCGCTTCATGGCGACCCACAGGAAGATGACGGTGATGACGGTGCAGATGGCTGTTACGATGTATCCGGTTGTCGTAAATCCTCGCAGGGTGTCCCAGAGGTTGGTGCCTGTGCGGTCGAAGAAGGAACTGAAGATGGGAATCTGCGAAAGAATCACCGCCGCCGTGATGCCGAGCAGGAGCAGCGAGTCGATGACACGCTCTGTGACCACGGTGCCCAATGCCTTTAGAAAAGAGGTGCCGTCGTACTTTGCCAGCACACCGCACCGGCTCAATTCGCCGCTGCGGGGAATGATGAGGCTGGAGGCGTAGGAGATGAAAACGGCATGGACGCAATCCATCGTCCGCGGATGTTCGCCAAGCGGCTGCAGCGTCTGTTTCCATCGGATGCCTCGGAACAGTTGGGCTGTCACGCCGAACACCAGCGAAAAAAGCATCCACCCCCAGTTCATGTCGTACAGAACTGTGTCTTTCATGGCTTTGAAGTCGGTGTCGCGATACATCCACCACAAGATACCACCTCCAAGCACGAACGGCAAGGCAATATTTAGAGCCTTTTTCAGCGTTTTATTGTTGTTCATCAAAAAAATCCGTATCTTTGCAAAGATATTTCACTTGCAAAGGTACGAAATTATTCAATAATTCATCATTCATAATTGGTAAAATTTTTGTGAACAGCGTAAAACCAAAGAAATTTTTAGGGCAACACTTCCTGACCGACCTCAGTGTAGCATCTCGCATTGCCGATACGGTGGATGCCTGTCCCGAACTTCCGGTATTGGAAGTAGGACCGGGCATGGGTGTGCTCACGCAATATATCTTGAAGAAGGGTAGGGAGTTTAAGGTGGTGGAGATTGATTTCGACTCCGTGCCGTATCTCCACGAGCATTTTCCCGAGTTGGGGGACAATATCATCGAGGGCGACTTCTTGCAGATGGACTTGCAGCAGGTGTTCGGCGGTCGTCCGTTTGTCTTGACGGGCAATTATCCCTACAACATTTCCTCGCAGATTTTCTTCAAGATGGTGGAAAACAGGGCTCTCATCCCCTGCTGCACGGGCATGATTCAGAAAGAGGTGGCGGAACGCATGGCTGCTGAACCCGGCAGCAAGACTTATGGAGTGCTGAGTGTGCTGATTCAGGCGTGGTACGATGTGGAGTATCTATTCACCGTCCACGAAAATGTGTTCAATCCGCCTCCGAAGGTGAAGAGTGCCGTGATTCGCCTCACCCGCAACGGCAAACAGGAGTTGGGATGTGACGAACAACTGTTCCGTCGCATTGTGAAGACCGTCTTTACGATGCGTCGGAAGATGATGAGGAACGGAATGAAGCAGATTTTGGGCAAGGATTCGCCGATGTTGGCTGACCCGATTTTCACCAAACGACCTGAACAACTTTCGGTTCAGGACTATATAGACTTGACCAATCGGGTGGAGGCGGAACTGATTCGGCAAAAGCAATAGGAAAGCACAAAAAAATAGGCGGGAAGGATTACTTCTCGCCTATTACTTTTCCCTGCTTGAGCAGTTCGTCCCGGATTCGGAATAGCAGGAAAATCTGTCCGGAAAACACTCGATTTTCATACTTGGTTCGAGCAATGTGCAGCAACTGCTTCAGGGCGGTGTCCAACTCTCGGATGTGTATTCCTCCGCCTAAGTCAATGTCTTGCTCGCATCGGTGCGTTTCAAACCAAGACACAATCTCGTCAATTTCCTCTTTGGTAAATGTGGGTTTGTATTCCATGTTGTATCGTGTTGATTGTTAATCGTTTGTTGTCAGATTCAACTTTGCGGCTTCCGCAGGAGTTGAACCATCTTTTTCGCCGCTTTCTTGCTGGCACCCGCACCTCCCAACATCTGGTTCATCTCCTCGTAGTCTTCCAGCATTTGCTGCCTGCCTTTTCCGCCTGGCAATATCTCGCCGAGGCATTGCACGATGTTCTTCTTTGTCATTCGGTCAGCCACCAACTCTTGTACAATCTCGCGGTCAACAATCAGGTTGACCAGTGATATGTACTTCACTTTCAATATCTTGCCTCTCAGCCATGAGATGAACTTCCCGACGGGTGTGTAATAGCACACCACTTGCGGCACTCTCAGAATGCCTGTCTCCAATGTGGCGGTGCCCGAGGTGACCAATGCGGCTTCCGACTCCTTCAGTATCTGGTATGTCTGCCCAAATCGCAGTTCCGCTTGGATGCTTTGGGGAATATACTTCTGATAGTATGCCTCGCTGATGTTCGGTGCTCCTGCAATGACCAGCCGATAGTCCTCGAATGTCGCTGCCGCCTCCAGCATCATGCCCAGGTTGTCCTTGATTTCCTGCTTTCTGCTTCCAGCCAAAATAGCAATCTGCTTTTTCTCCTTTTCTCCTTCGTGTTGAGAGTGCCTTCTCCAATCCTCCACCGCATCCACACAGGGATTCCCCACATAATGCACCTCCACGCCTCTGTCTCTGAACCACTTCACTTCAAACGGAAGAATCGAAAACAACTCGTCCACATCCCTTCGGATCTTTTTGATTCGATACTCCTTCCATGCCCAAATCTTGGGGCTGATGTAGTAAAAAACCTTGCAAATCTCCTGCCGATGCACATACTTGGCGATGTCGAGATTAAAGCCCGGATAGTCAACCAATATCACAACGTCGGGTTTCCAAGTGGCGATGTCTGCTTTGCACAATTCCATGTTTTTCAGGATGGTAGGCAAATGCGTCAGCACAGGGATGAACCCCATATAAGCCAATTCCCGATAGTGCTTCACCAGCGTTCCGCCTACGGCAGCCATCTTGTCGCCGCCGCAAGAACGGAATGTCGCCGTC
>CALAVF010000402.1 GCA_937892315.1 uncultured Prevotellaceae bacterium
CTATAGAACTATCCCCCACCGCAAAAGAGACCAAAGAGACAAGAGACAAAAAACCCCTATAAAGCGAAAAAAGAGGTTAATGCTTTATTGCCGTGGTGTCCATCGTTTCTAATATACTCAAGGCACCTTTCATTGTGGTAATGTTTTTGACGAGAAGCGATTTCCGCTCACCGTCACGTAGTTGACAGGCTCTTCCGTTGCGAGCAACGAATTGGATGACTTTCTCGAAGGCACGACTCTGGAAGTATTCGTCTTCGAGGGCGAAGTAGAGAATCATCCTGCCTTGTTTCAGTATCACCTTCTCGATGCCTAAGCGTTGTGCTGCCCACTTGATAGGCATGACGGTGAGAAGCGATTCGCCCACGTCCGGAATTTGCCCGAAGCGGTCGATGAGGCGTTTCTTGTAGTCTTCCAATTGCTGTGGACGGGTGAAGGAGTCAAGTTCTCGGTAGAGGCTCATGCGTTCGCCGCTGCTGGGCACATATTCTTCGGGGAAGAAGGCTTGGATGTCGCTCTCCACGTTGGTTTCGGTGACAAATTTTTCCCCGCTGATTTTGCCGCTTTCATCTTTGTCCTCTTCAGCAAAAAGTTCTGTAAATTCATTGTCTTTCAGTTCTGCGACAGCCTCATTCAGAATCTTCTGGTAGGTCTCGTAACCGCGGTCGGTGATGAAGCCGCTTTGTTCCGCACCCAGCATGTTGCCGGCACCACGGATGTCGAGGTCTTGCATGGCGATGTGGATGCCGCTGCCCAGGTCGCTGAAGTTCTCCACGGCTTGCAGGCGGCGACGGGTCACGTCATTGAGGGCAGCGAGGGGTGGGGCAATGAGATAGCAGAAGGCTTTCTTGTTACCACGTCCCACACGCCCACGCATCTGGTGGATGTCGCTGAGCCCATAATTCTGAGCACTGTTGATGATGATGGTGTTGGCGTTCGGCACATCAATGCCGTTCTCCACGATGGTGGTGGAGAGCATCACGTCATAGTCATAATTCATGAAGTCGAGAATGATCTTCTCCAACTCTTGCGGATTCATCTGACCATGACCAACACACACACGAGCATCAGGCACGTACTTGTGTATCATCTCCTCCAGTTCGCGGAGGTTGCTGATTTTGTTGTTCACGATGAACACCTGCCCATTGCGGCTCATCTCGAAATTGATGGCTTCGGCAAACACCTCGGGAGAGAAGGTGTGTATCTCTGTCTGAATGGGATAACGGTTGGGCGGAGGCGTTTGGATGATGGAGAGGTCTCTGGCTCCGAGCAAAGAGAACTGCAAGGTGCGAGGGATGGGGGTGGCGGTCATGGTGAGGGTGTCCACATTCACTTTCATGCTGCGAAGTTTCTCTTTGGTTGATACACCAAACTTCTGTTCTTCGTCGATGATGAGCAGACCTAAATCCTTGAATTGCACCTGCTTGCCTATCAGTTTGTGGGTGCCGATGATGATATCTACTTTCCCTGCTTTCAAGTCTTCGAGCACCTCTTTGGTGTCCTTGGCTGTTCGTGCTCGGGTGAGGTATTCCACTCGGACGGGGAAGTCTTTGAGACGTGAGGAGAAAGTCTGAAAATGTTGGTACGCCAACACCGTTGTAGGCACCATCACTGCCACTTGTTTTCCGTCGGTGGCTGCCTTGAAAGCCGCACGGATGGCAACCTCGGTTTTGCCGAAGCCGACATCGCCACACACCAATCTGTCCATCGGGCGTGGCTTCTCCATGTCCGCCTTCACGTCTTGGGTGGCTTTCAACTGGTCGGGTGTATCTTCGTAGGCGAAACTTGCCTCCAACTCATGCTGCATGTAACTGTCCTTGCTGTAGGCAAACCCTTTCTCTTTCAGACGTGCGGCATAGAGTTGGATGAGGTCGCGGGCAATGTCTTTCACCTTCGCCTTCACCCGTTCCTTCATGCGTTCCCATGCACCGCCGCCGATGCGGTTGAGGGTGGGGGCTTCTCCTTCTTTACCTTTATATTTCGACACTTTGTGCAATGCGTGGATGGATACGTACACGGTGTCTTCGTTGCGATAGGTGATTTTTATCATCTCCTGCATCACTCCGTTCTGCGGCACACGCACCAATCCTCCGAACCGTCCCACACCGTGGTCAATGTGTACCACATAATCGCCGATCTCAAACTGCTGTATCTCCTTCAATGTCAGTGCCACCTTGCCCTGTCGAACCTTATCGCTCTTGAGGTTGTATTTGTGGAAACGGTCGAAAATCTGGTGGTCGGTGAAGAAGCACAACTTCAGCGTGTGGTCGATAAATCCTTCGTGAATGGCTTTGCCCACAGGAATGAACCTGATGGCATCCGCTTCCGTCCGCGCTTGCTCTTCAAAGATGTTTTGCAGGCGGTCAATCTGCTTCTCGCTGTCGGCGAAGATGTATATTTTGTACCCCTCATTTTGCAGGCGGTGAAACTCCTGATTGACTAAATCGAAGTTCTTGTGGAAGAGTGGCTGTGGAGCCGTGTTGAAGTGGATTGCAGACCCTCTCTGTCCTTCGGACATCTCCCCCGTAATGGGGAGACCATTCGGGGTGTTTGTTTTTCCCCGTTTTAACTCCAAATGCCGGAACTGCACGATTTGCTGTTTGAAGGTCTCCTCATTGATAACGAGCCTTTCCCATTCTTTTTCCCAATCCGCATGGTCTCCCTCCCCATTATGGGGGAGGGTAGGGGAGAGGGTCTTTGCTTGACTCGAAAAGCCCTCCTTGTGAATCTGTGCAATCTTGTCACACACAAACCCGAGGCTCTGTGTCATGACCAGCGTTTCCTTTGGCAAGAACTCCAGAAACGAAATGTATTCCGCGTCATCCTTCTTCATGTTGGGCACGATGGTCATCTGCTCCACTTTGCTTTCCGACAATTGGCTCTGAATGTCGAACGGTCGGATGCTATCTACCTCATCGCCGAAGAAGTCGATGCGATAGGGTGTGTCTGACGAAAACGAATAGACATCCACGATGCTGCCTCTCACGGCAAATTGTCCAGGCTCATACACGTAATCTGTCCGATCAAAACCCAAGTCAAAAATTTGCTTTTCCAGATCGTTGATGTCGAACGTGTCTCCCACCTTGATAGGGAGCGTGTTTACATCCAACTCTTTCTTCGACACCACCCGTTCTGCCAAGGCGTCTGGATAGGTCACCACCAACAAGTCTTGTGCCTCTGCTACTCTTGTCAGCACCTCCGTTCTCAGAATCTCATTTCCCGCATCTTTCTGGTTATACTTGATGGCACGTTTGTAGGAAGACGGAAAGAACAGCACCCGCTCTGTACCCATCATCTGTGTCAAGTCGTGGTACATATATCCTGCCTCGTCCGCATCGTTCATCACCACCAGCAAATTGGGGTAGTGTCCCCTTCCGTTCATGATGGCAGCCAACAACACCGCAGCCGACGAACCGCTAAGTCCGTCAGCCTTCACCTGTTTTGCCTTGCCATTCCTGATGCACTTGGCAAGTTCCTTGGCTTCGTCAGAAGAAGCCAAAGACGAAAGAACTTTACTTGTGTCCAAACATCAAATCTTTTTATGCCACACCCATCACCACCTGCGGTTCATAGACCCTTGCAAACAACTGCAAGAAAAACAGCGTATCTTTCGATGGACGTACCAACTTGTTTTTCAGTTCAAAAATTCTTGATGTCTTCTTGTCAAAAAATGGGGTAGAGTCATTCATAGGCAATCTTGCTTTTACGTTTTCTCTTTCTATTATCAATAACGAGCCGAAAACGAGTTTATTATACAAAGCCGCATATTTTTTCCGAAATGCTCTCTTCTTGTGCCAACTTCGTAAATTGTCGGCAAAGTTACACTTTTCTTTCCTGTTGGTCAAGAAAAGGGGACGAAACATGGAAAAAGAGGCAGAAGAGGTTGCTGTTGTGCTCATTTTATGCTACCTTTGTACACAAAAACAGAAAGGATGATAGATTCAAGCATATTGCAGGGCAAGAAGGCGGCGTATTTCACGCTGGGGTGCAAGTTGAACTTCGCTGAGACGAGCAGCGTGGTGCAGCAGTTGATGCGTTATGGGGTGAGGAAGGCGGAGAAGGGTGAAGTGGCTGACCTGTGCATCGTGAACACGTGCAGCGTGACGGAGGTGGCTGACCATAAGTGCCGACAGGCGATTCATCGTCTGGTGAAACTGCATCCGGGGGCGTTTGTCGTGGTGACGGGCTGTTATGCACAGTTGAAGCCACAAGAAATCATTGAGACGGATGGGGTGGATTTGGTTTTGGGAAGTGAACAGAAAGGAAATATCATCCCAGCCATCCTCAATGGCATGACTGGAGCACATACTGTGAAGACGGCGGACATCAAGACGTTTGCGGAAAGTTGTTCAAGAGGGGATAGAACCCGTTATTTCCTCAAAGTGCAGGATGGGTGCAACTACTACTGCACCTACTGCACCATCCCGATGGCTCGCGGACGGAGTCGCAACGGAAGCATCGCCTCGATGGTGGAGCAAGCCGAACGGGTGGCACAGGAAGACGGCAAGGAGATTGTCATCACGGGTGTGAACATCGGCGATTTTGGACGTTCGACGGGAGAGACCTTCTTCGACCTCGTGAAAGCCTTGGACAAGGTGGAAGGCATTGAGCGGTATCGCATTTCGAGCATTGAACCCAATTTGCTCACTGGCGAAATCATCGAGTTCTGTGCAGGGTCACGTGCGTTCATGCCGCATTTCCACATTCCTTTGCAGAGCGGTTGCGACGAAGTGTTGAGGCTGATGCATCGGCATTACGAAACGGCACTTTTCCGCAGCAAGATTGAGAAGATTCGGCAGGTGATGCCCGATGCCTTCATTGGCGTGGACGTGATTGTGGGCACTCGTGGCGAGACAGCCGACTACTTCGAGCGTGCCTATGACTTCATGCAGAGCATCGACGTGTCGCAATACCATGTCTTCTCCTACTCCGAACGCCCAGGTACGAAAGCCCTCGAAATTCCCCACATCGTCACCCCGCAGGAGAAACACGAACGCAGCCAGCGTGTCCTCGCTCTTTCAGCCGAAAAGACACACGATTTCTATGCCCGATTCATCGGCACGATACGTTCCGTCCTCCTCGAACACGCTTCCCCTCGCAAGCCCATGATGAACGGCTTCACCGACAACTATATCCGTGTGGAAGTGCCGAACATGCCAGAACGAGACAACCAAATTGTGCAGGTGCGGTTAGGAGAATTCAACAAGGAGGGAGATGCGTTGATGGGAGGACTGAATTGAATCCGAAAAATCCGCTAAATCCGTTTAATCATCGCGAAGCGGTATGTTTTTATAAAGACAAGTTCCTGCGGAACGATTGAGCGGATTGAGCGGATTTTTCAAGATAAATGTAATAGAATTGATAAAAATGAAAGATTATGTTGGCTCATAAGGATGAAACGTATCAAATCATTGGTGCAGCGATGGAGGTACATAAAACTTTAGGATGTGGGTTTACGGAAAAGGTGTATCAAGATGCATTAGAAAAGGAATTTCTTCTGGAAGGCATCCCTTTTGTACGTGAAACATCGATGCAGATTTTATATAAAGGTGAAATGTTGCCTTCGGTGTTTATGCCTGATTTTGTGTGTTATGACAAGATAATAGTGGAACTGAAGGCTGTGGAAGAATTGTCGGGTTTGCACGAGTCACAAGCAATCAATTATGCGCATGTGGCAAACATTAAAGTGGCTTTGTTGATAAATTTTGGAGCCGAGTCATTGGAGTACAAACGTTTGTTTAATCCCAATGGTAGAAAATGATTAGAATAATCTGTTAAATCCGTTCAATCATCGCGAGCGATATGTTTTTATATGACAAGTTCCTGCGGAACGATTGAGCGGATTAAGCGGATTTGTCGGATAAAGGATTGAATCGGAATAATCCGTTAAATCTGCTTAATCATCGCGGAGCGGTATGTTTTTATTGAACAAGTTCTTGTGGAATGATTGAGCAGATTTATTGGAAAAGTTGTAAGAATCGGAAGAAAGTCGTAACTTTGCAACAAGTTGTTGTAGAATTCATGAAAAAACTTGCCATTGTCATATTGAATTGGAACGGTGCTGACATGATGCGTCGGTACTTGCCTACGGTGTTGGAGAACAGTGTGGGGGATGTTGTGGTGGCTGACAATGCCTCGACAGATGGGAGTGTGGAGATGCTGTTGCAAGAGTTTCCGCAGGTACCCGTGGTGGTGTTGGAGCAGAACTTTGGGTTTGCGGAGGGGTATGACCGTGCGTTGGCACAGTTGCCCGATTATGAGTATTACCTGCTGCTCAATTCCGATGTGGAGATACGGCAGAAGGAGTGGGATGCGCCGCTTATCAACTATATGGATGAGCATCCTGAATGTGCGGCGTGTCAACCGAAGTTGCTGGCATTGAGGGAGGCTGAGAAGTTTGAGTATGCAGGAGCCGCAGGTGGCTTCCTCGATAAGTATGGCTACCCGTTCTGTCGGGGGCGTGTGATGAACACCGTGGAGAGGGACGAGGGTCAATACGATGAAGTGGTTCCGCTCTTGTGGGCGACGGGTGCAGCCCTCATGGTGCGGGCTTCCGATTGGCAGGAGAGTGGAGGCTTGGATGCTCGTTTCTTTGCCCACATGGAGGAGATTGACCTTT
The DNA here is from genome assembly GCA_937892315.1 of uncultured Prevotellaceae bacterium. Next base: position 6,617 of record CALAVF010000402.1, read on the forward strand.
GTTGGCGCCTCCGCACGATGGGCAAATCCGTGGTGTGTGTGCCTCAGAGCACGGCTTACCATCTGGGAGGTGCCACGCTCAATCAGGGCAATCCTCGCAAGACCTTCCTCAATTTCAGGAATAACCTCCTGATGCTCTACAAGAACCTGCCCGACTCTGAGTTGAAACCCGTCATGCGAGTGCGTGCCTTCCTCGACTATTTGGCAGCCTTTCAGTTCCTGCTCAAATTCGACCGAGGCAACTTCTCCGCAGTCCTCAAGGCACGTCGTGAGTTCTTCCGCATTCGTCCCGATTTCGAGAAAGACCGTCGGCACATTCAGCAACTTCGCCAAAACGAACGGGTGCCCGAACGCACCCACTTCCTGCTCTTGTGGCAGTATTATGTGAAAGGAAAAAAGACGTTTAACGCATTGATGCAGAAGAAATCATGAGGAAGAAGATATTATGCCTGGTATTTTTGATGACGCTCGTGCCGTTGATGTGCCTTGCCGACAAGCAAGACTTTTCCATCGTCGGCGTGTGGATGATGAAGAGTGAAACCGCACCCGACGGGAGGGTGACGGAGTCCATTTATACGCAATATACCCGATGCAAGATTTACGACCCCGACAGCACCTACTACACCGTGCAGTTGCATGCCGTGGGGGAGGATATGTTGATTATTGCCCATGAGATGGGGCGGTATCATTGGGACGGAACGACCTACATGGAGAATGACCGAGTGATGCCTTTGCAAGTCATCGACGACACCACCTTTGTCACAGATTTTCAAGGTTACAAAGAAATGATGGTGCGTTCCAACACCATGACCGAGGAACGCAAGAATGAGATTCGGGAACTTGTGAGGAAGTACCCCAATGATGGTGATGCCTCTGTGAAGCATTATGTGCTCTCCACCACCGAACGGAAGTTGAAGGCAGAGAACAAGGTGTTCCTCTATATTATTATAATAATGTGTACCATTGCGGCTGGCGTGGCGGTGTATGTCTATCGCCTGCGGAAGCGGAAACGCGAGGTGGAGGCGAAGTTGGCAGCGATTGAAGAGGCGAACCTGCTCCGTCCCGAACCTGTTGCCACTGCCATGAAGCAGGTGGAGGCCGAGTTCTATCAGTCGGAGTATTATCAGGCTTTGCGTCGCCGCATCGAGGCAGGAGGGAATCTGAAGCCACAAGACTGGAAGGAGTTGGAGCATCAGTTGAAGGTCGTCTATCCCAATTTCAGCAGCAGTCTCTATGGACTTTACCATCTCTCCGACACTGAGTTCCAAGTGTGCATGTTGACCAAGATTCGTACCTCGCCGAAGGATATTGCCGAGGTGCTGAACAAGGATAAAAGTTCGGTCAGCAGCATCCGAAAGCGTCTTTACAAGAAGGTTTTTGGCAAGGAAGGCAGCGGAAAAGAATGGGATGAGTTCATCCTCTCGCTTTGATTTCTTTCTTGCTCATTCTAAACGACTTAAGTGGAGTTTGCAAACTTTTTGCAAACTCCTTTTTGTGGCTCAAAGCAAAAATCAACTATTTGCCAACCTCTTTTCTTGGCAGGGAAACGGGATTGCCGTATCTTTGCAAGCGAGTTAGATCAGTTAAACTCAGTTAAACAAGGTGCCCTCGCCTTTGGTCGTGAGGTTAGAGGCGAGGGTTTTTAGTTGAACATTCATCAATTGAAATATCGATGCTATATGAAAAAGATTTTAATCTTATCTGCTCTGTTGCTGGCTATGTCGGCACAGGCACAACAAGTGAAGTACACCGTCAAGGGTGTGAGTAAGGAAAACGGTAAGATGGTCTATCTGGAAGACCGCTTGACATCCAAGCCGGTGGACAGTACCCTCGTTGCCAAAGGAAAGTTTTCGTTCAAAGGTCTGGCGGACAAGGATGCCATCTTTGCCATCACGTTCGACCCGAAAGACTGGCAGAGTTGGCACACGCTGTTCTTCAATGACGGCAAAACCATCTGCGTCAACATGAACGACAGCACGCTGAAGGGCTCGCCGCTGAATGAGCGACTTGCCTACTATAATAAAGAAATCATGGGTTTGCCGGGTCGTTATTATCCAGAATATAGATATAAGATGACCAAGAAAATGTTCGAGGAGGAACGCGAGTCCCTTCTGCCTGCTGCACTCATCGTGGAAGGTCAAAGAGCATTTGGAGGGAAAGGGTTGCTTAGTATGCTGGAAGAGAAGCCCGCCTATGCCGAGCATCCAAAGGTCAAACAATATGAGGCGGGGCTAAAGAGGATGGCTACGGCAACAATTGGCGTTAGTTCAGGTAGGACAGATAAAGTAAGAGCAGACGAAAAGGCTGCCAAAGATGCTTTCATCGGTCAGCAGTTTGCAGACTTCGAGATGGCCGACACGTTGGGAAACACGCACAAACTGAGTGAATATGTCGGCAACGGACATTGGCTGTTTGTTGACTTTTGGGCATCGTGGTGCGGTCCATGTCGTGCAGAGATGCCCAATGTGGTGGCGGCATACGAGAAGTTTCACACCAAGGGGCTTGACATTGTCGGTATTTCGTTGGATGGACAGAAGGAACCTTGGGTGAAAGCCATTGTCAGTTTGAAGATGCCGTGGGTGCATCTCTCCGATTTGAAGGCATGGGAGTCGTTGGTCACGAAGATATATAAGATTAACGCCATCCCTGATAACCTGCTTATCGACCCACAAGGCAAGATTGTGGCAAGGAATCTTGACGGAGAGGAATTGCACACCAAACTGTCAGAAATCTTTGGTGGGGATAAATAAATTCATGAAAAATTCGTGGTTAATTCATGATAATTTATGTTCAAAAATAAAAACACGAATTAGCCATGAATTATTCATAAATTATTTTGTAAGACATAAGACCGATATGAAAAAGATTTTGATTGTAGCCTTGTGTGTTGGTTTGTTGTCGTGTCGGCACACGACACCGAGGCAAGATGTGTTGGAAGTCAATTTCCCTGTGGGCACGGAAGGCTTTGTGGAGGTGACTTTTGGCGTGGAAGGAGAGCGGTGTGATACGCTGCCGATAGTGGATGGACGGCTGTTGATGGAAAAAGACAGTCTGCCTGTGACGGTCACATTGAAGTATCTGAAGGAGCGAGATGCCGACGACAAGGTGTGGCTGGCGGTGCAGGGTGAGCATGTCCGATGGGGAAGCATCCCTTTGGGGTATGGTCGCACGGTGGTTACGTTCGACTCGCTTTCGTCTATGGTGTCTGTGGGAAGCATTGCTGACGAGTATGGTGATTTTGAAGCCAACGATGTCTTTTTCAATGCCCCTCAACGTTTTCGGAGTCGAGACTTTCTGAAAGCCCATTCTGAAAGCCTTCAGGCACTGCACCTCTTGTCGAAGGCGTGGGATGCCGACACCTTGCAGATGGCTCTGGATTGTTTCTCCGCATCGTTGCGTAACTCTGAGAAGGGACAGGAGATACAGCAACTCATCTTGGCTCGCAAAGAGAGGGGAGGAGTGGCAAGGCTTTTCCCCATGTGGGACACGGCAGGGAACGCCCTTTCTTTCGAGGTGTGTCTGGATGGAAAGGAGTATATGCTGCTGAACCTATGGGCAAGTTGGTGTGGTCCTTGTCGTGCCGAGTTCCCCGAACTGATAGCATACGAGGAGGAATGTCGTGACCGTGTGGCGTTTGTCAGTGTGACTATCGATGAAGACCGAGACGCTTGGCTGAAAGCGGTGGATGAACTGCCGAAATACACATGGGCGAACCTCTCCTATAAGTTCGATGGCACCCCAGAAGGGCGGCCACGTCCCAGCCTCTTCAACAATGGCTTCGTCCCCTTCTTCTACATCCTCGACAGAGACGGAAATACAGTTTATAGTTCGTTGGAATGTGGAGGTGGAAAACCCTTGGACGACGCAAAGCGGCGGCTCAACGAATTACTGACCAAACAAAAATAAAATTTATGAATAATTCATGGTTAATTCATGATAATTCATGTTAAAAGTAAAGTATATTTTTGTCTGCGACGCAACATGAATTGCCATGAATTAACCACGAATTATTCATGAATTATTATAGTAAAATTAAAACCTAAAACTAAAATGAAAAAGATGCTATTTCTGTTTGCCCTGTTGCTGACGGTGTCCGCACAGGCAAAGGATAGGGTGATAGACCGCCCTGCCTTCAAGTCGTCGAATACATACAGCCTACAACCTGTGAAGGTGGAACTGACGAAGAAAGCGACCATCGTGCATTTCCGTATGTCCTGTGCCCATTGGCGTGACTGGAGCATGGATGGAGCAAGGCTGGAGAGCGGCGGAAAGACCTATGCCTTTCAGCATGGACGGATTATCACTCACGATGGTGCTACGGTGCTGGCAGACGAAGCGTTTGAGATAGGGAGGAAGTACACCGAGAACGAACAACAGGACTCCCTCATTCTGACCTTCGAGCCACTGCCCAAGGAGGCAAAGACCTTCGACTATCTGGAAAGTGATAGCGAAGGTCCATGGAAGATTTACGGCATCCGTCTTGACAACCAACTCTATCCCACCATCTTCCCTCCCTACCAGAAACCTGTCGATGACGGAGAACCATTGAAACCCTTGACGCTGAAGTATGGTGAGGCAACCGCCACCCTCACCCAGCACGGAGGCGGTGGGTTCGACTACTTTGGTGAATTCAGCCGCGACCCCATCACGGGACAATATGAGTGCAAGTCCCAGCATGATGACTCCACGATGGTTTATTGCCATCCGGCGTATGTTGCCACACGTCCCGTTATCATCGAGGAGGGCATTGATGGTCAGTTTCCGCTCATCCTCATCCCTGGCGAGACCTTCACGCTCGAAGCCGATGTCACTGCCTGTTGGGCACTCAAACAAGATTTTGCGGCAGGGAAGCGTTCCTTTCACGACTGCTACCGTTTTGGGGGCACATTGGGCGACCTTAACCAAGTGCTCATGGAGAACGAGTTCTTGCACTACCGCTACATTGGTGGAACCCCCAATTACACCACAGGCGAGGACGTGTCTGCGTGGTGCGATGCCTTGTGGCAGAGCCTCGACACCTTGCGTCGGGGCGTGGTCGAACGTCGTGGCTACACGCGTCGCCAGCAGGATTTCCTGCGACTGCTTTTGGAAGACTACTATGTGCGCACCGTGCAAGAACACACGCTCGTTGACGCTCATGCCAACGACTTGATTCTCTTCCGTGATGCCCGTTCTTATTACCTGCCCCCCAGAGCCGCCCGCTTGCCCTATCTCGAAGCCAACGGACTTGACCACGGCGAGGTGTACGAGTGGCTGAAAGGATTTGCCGAGGCACAGGAGATAGGCAAGAAGATGAAAGCCGCCGAGGTGCAGCCCGATAGCGTGATTCTTGCTGCCCATCCTTATTTCCAGCCCGTTCTCCGTGCGTTCAACGACAGCACCCGAGTCCTCGTGGAGCGTCTGCGTCGTGAGGCAAAAGACCGCATGATGCCCAC
>CALAVF010000403.1 GCA_937892315.1 uncultured Prevotellaceae bacterium
AGACTAATTCATCAAAAAAGATAAAACGTATGAAGAAGAAAACAAACATTGCAAGGTTCTCCATCATAGCCATGATGGTAGCCACTCTGGCAGGATTGAGTTCTTGTCGTACACAGACAGGAGTGGTAGAAAAACAAAACACTCCAACCATCGGATTCCAAAAGCAGAAACCCATTCAGATGATTCTCGACTCAGACTTCGGTAGTTCCACCGACGACCTTTTCGCCCTGATGATGCTGAATCACTACATCGATGAAGGTCGTGTCGATCTGAAAGGTGTCATTGTTGACCGCGAAGGTGACAAAAACGCAGGTATCGTTGATATCTTCAACACCTATTACGGACACCCCGACATTCCTGTTGGTCTGGAGCGTAACGGCGTGAAGAACCCTCGCTGTTTCATCCCCTACAATGGCATTTGCGACCTCAAGGATGCACAGGGCAAGCCCCTCTTCAAGCGTACTTTTGATAGCAGTTAATGCCCCGACGGCTATAAACTCTATCGCAAATTGCTGAGCAATGCCGAAGACAAATCCATCGTCGTTGTTGCCATCGGTTTCGCCACGACCCTCTCACAACTCTTCGAATCTGGTGCTGACGAATACTCAAACCTCAGCGGCCTTGACCTCTTTGGTCAGAAAGTGAAAGCGGTTTACATTCAGTCAGGTCGTTTCGAGGCTGGCGACAGCCTGTGTGGCTACAACATGCGTGCCGCATCACGCCAATCCGCTGTTTTCTACGACAAACTGCCCAAAAACGTAGAACTTTACATGTCGCCCAGCAATGTGGGAGACAAGATGGACTACCTGCCCAAAGACGTGCTGGTTGACCTCTCCTACACCGAAGTGAATCCAATCAAGGCTGTTTACACCAATTTCACTTGCGATACAGGCCAGCGTATGTGGGACACCAATTGTCTCGTACATGCTGTAGAAGGCAACGATGCCTACTACCTCTCACCTCGTGGTTGGGTCACATTTGTTGACCAAGGCGAGGAATCCCTCATGCTCTTCAAGCAAGATCCCAATGGTAACGCACGTTATCAGATTCCTGGCGACTCTTACTTCAGCGAGAATAAACTGATGGACATCCGTCACTACACCCGTATGAACAACCATCCTGCTCAGTACACCATCGAAGGTCCTCAGCCTCAACTCATCAAGGAAGGAGCCGTAGAGTGGGTTAAGCCTCGTGTACAACTGCTCATCGACAAATACATGGGTAGTGCAGGCAACAAACTCAACCCCGACGACGTAAGATTCATGTTCCGCGGCATTGGCTACACAGGTCCAAACGCATTCGACTATACAGAGGCAGAAACGCTGCTGACCGACACTATCTATACGACCATGCTCCGTCGTGCCGTTCGCAATGGCAACAAGAGCGTTGTCATCGTCACAGGTCCGCCATCAAGCGGCAAGACAACTGCTGTCAATCAGTTGAATCTGAAGAAAGCCGGACTCATCTACGACGCTGCCCTCATCGGTCCCAACCGTCTGGCTCAAGCCATCGCTACAGCCAAGCGTGAAGGTATGGAAGATGTGAAGGTGGTGATGGTTTACAACGATGTGCTCACTTGCTTCAAGAACTCTGTCAACAAAGGCAAACGCGAATGGCGTTACACAGGATTAGACTATATCGTCAATGCTTTCAGAGACAACATCGGCAAACTGGAGCAGATTCGTAATGCTTACCCCGACATCCAGATTACACCTATCGATTGTAGCGGTAATCAGGGTGTGCATCAGGTGAGCCTGCAAGATGCCCTGAAGTGGAACTATACCGTTTCTTCCGACGACCTGCACAACCTGCTCTCCTATCTGCTCAGCGAGGTGAACAGCGGTGAGGTTGAAGCCAGCCTGCTCCCATCCCTCACAGGCGACGTACAATCCATCTCTGGCATCAGCGAAGCCGACAAGCCGTTGGTCAATGAGATTGTCAAGAGCGTGAAGGAACAGACCGATGCGTACAAAAACCAGAAGAGATAAAAAATGAAAAAGTTTTTAACGGCAACCATCCTGCAGATGCTCACCTTTGTGGGCATCTGTGGGATGTTTTCATTGGCAAGTTGTGGCAACAAAACCACGGCTGAAGCCTCCGATTCAGACAGCGTCTTCATGCTCGATGGTCCCAGCATGGAATACAACCCTACTGAGCATGACCAGAAGATGAACGACATGATTCAAGAACGAAAAGCCGTTGTCAAAAGGACGGAAGAAATCTACAAAGAAGTGGTCAAGGCATATTCCAGCACAGACGGATATGGTGCAGACATCGACCTTGACAAAATGTTCTGTTCTGACGATTGGAACAAAACTGTCAAAGCCGCCCGAGAAAAGGATAAGGAGTTTGACGGCATCGGCTTTTTCGATGCCGACTATTGGGTGATGGGCAACGACCTTTACGAGTTTGACGCCGACAACTTCAAGTTTGAAGCACTCGACATGGACAGCACGCCACGCACGGCTTCTGTACTGCTCGACCTCCACAACTGCGGCAACGTTTCTCCCGTTCGTGTCAACCTCGTTTTCGAGCATGGCGAATGGAAGATTGATGACCTCATCGACATCAATTTTGAATTGGATTGGAAGAAATCCATGAAGGAATATCTGGCAGAGTAAAAGAAGCATTCCACATCCCTCTCCATACGAAAAGGGGCGACAACGTCATTACGCTGTCGTCCCTTTTATTTGCCTGTTTATGCTTGTCTTCTGTGTGTTTTTACTTCACCAGAT
>CALAVF010000404.1 GCA_937892315.1 uncultured Prevotellaceae bacterium
GCATGTCGAAGTCGCTGCTCCACTCCAGTATCTCAAAGATGCTGTCGGGCACCAGCACAATGAGCGACTGCCGCTCAAGCCGCTGTTCCTCCAGATTGATGACGACGCGTACCCAGCCCTGCGTCACCATCATCACACGACCTTCATCCACCCGGTAGGGCTGGTCTCGGCGCAGGTGCTTCAACCCGAAGTCCTGAGCGTTCATGGCTATGTAGATATGCTCATCCACATAGTATTGCTTTTCGTCTTCTGCCAGCAGTCCGACCATGTTCAGACTAAGATTCTCCACATTCTTTGCCATATCCGTTGAATTAGAACATTTCTGCCTTTTATTAGATAACGTAAAAATCTGATAATCATTGTATCTTTGCAGCAGAAATTTATCTTTTTAAAAGAAAAAGGAAGTGTTGAACTCTTTTAATTGCAGGAATCATGAAGAAAACTACTTTCACTCATTGCTTGGTATTTAAACTCTGTCTGTTTGTTTTCTTATGTAGTCACACACGCTTTGTTTGTGCTCAAGAAGATGTGACCATCACCAATCCGTTGCTCTATGCTGACGTACCCGACCCTGATGTCATCTGTGTCGGCAAAGATTATTATATGGTCAGCACCACCGCCCATATGTCGCCAGGTGCTCCCATCATGCACTCCCGGGACATGAAACACTGGCAAATCATCAGTTATGTGTTTGATGCCTTACACGAAAGTAATGCCAACGATTTGGAAGATGGCAATATTTATAGTCGTGGACAATGGGCGGCATCGCTCCGTTACCACAAGGGCATGTTCTACGTTTTCTTTGGCACAGGAGTACATTCTTATATCTATAAGACGAAGAATCCAGCAGGCAAATGGGATATGGTATCCAAGTTTGAACGATATTATCACGATGCCTCCATGCTGTTTGACTCGGACGGGAAGGTCTATCTAGTACATTGCCTCAATGCGGTGCTCTATGTAAAGCAGTTTACAGCAGATTTTCAGGACTTTGTCGATAGCGATGGGAACGGCACACAAATCATCGCCCTGAACGATGGTTTCTTGCACGAAGGAGTCCATGCCTACAAGATAGACGGGAAGTACTATATGACTACCATCTGGTGGCCTGGAGGGGGTGACCGCACAGAGTTGTGTTTCCGTTCTGACAACTTGACTGGTCCTTACGAACAACGTACCATTTTGAGCGATGACCTTGGTTTTACTCATCATGGTGTGGCACAAGGCGGTATCTGGAAGGCTGCCAACAAACAGTGGTATGCCATGCTGTTTCAAGACCATGAGGGAGTAGGACGCATCCCCTGTCTGCTGCCTTGCACTTGGGTGGACGGATGGCCCATGCTAGGCGACGAGAATGGGAAAACGCCTCAACGATTCACCATTCCGAAGGCGAAAGAAAAAGGAAAGACCAATATTGTCACCAGCGACGATTTTTCTGATACAAAACTCCATCTGGCATGGCAGTGGAACCACAATCCCGACGATTCGCTTTGGAGTTTGGCAGAACGCCCTGGTTATTTGAGATTGCGGACAGGGAAGGTGGTAAGTCATCTGTTTGAAGCCAGAAATACCCTTACTCAACGCACGATGGGACCACACTGCCAAGGCACGGTTAGCATGGACATAAGCCAGATGCTTCCTGGCGATCATGCAGGACTCTTTTCGTTCTGTTCTCAGCCAGGAGGACTGATAGTGGTGAAAAATGTAAGCGGCTACATCTTGCGAATGAGTGATCGCGGAGAAATAAAAGCAGAAAAGAACGTCTCATGTGACATTATCTGGCTGCGGATGGATTGCAACTTCACCACGGACACGGCCCGTTTCTCCTATAGCACCAACGGCAAAATGTTCATGCCTTTCGGTAAACCTTTTCACATGATTTTCAGCATGGATCACTTCACAGGCAACAAGTTCGCCATCTTCAACTATGCGACCCAACATACGGGCGGCTATGTAGATATTGACAGTTTTGAATTTACACAATAATACTTACTTCATCATGAAAAAGATATTCATCAACCTTCTTGAGGAGTGGAGAGAAACCGTACTGCTCTTCACATTCTCTTTGGGGACAAGTATTGTTGCTGCACAAACGGCAGATGTGCCTCGTCCAGAATACCCACGCCCACAATTTGAACGGAGCGAATGGATGAACCTGAACGGCACTTGGACTTATCAGTTCGATTTAGGCAAGAGTGGCATGGAACAGCATCTGTTTGAACGACCCTCCTTCGACAGCAACATCACAGTACCATTCTGTCCTGAAAGCCCTCTTTCTGGGGTCAGCCGAAAGGACTTTATTGATGCGATGTGGTATCAGCGAACACTTAACGTTCCAGCCTCATGGACGGGGAAACAGATACTGCTCCATTTTGGAGGAGTAGACTACAAGGCAACTATCTTCGTGGATGGCAAGCAGGTATTTGTACACTATGGTGGTTCTGCATCTTTTGCGGTTGACATCACACCTTACGTGACATTTGGCGGAAGCAACAACCTGATTGTCTATGTGCAGGATGATGTCCGTTCACGTTTACAAACTGCGGGCAAGCAAAGTCTTCGCTTCAATTCCTATTCTTGCCTATACACTCGGGTGACGGGCATTTGGCAAACCGTTTGGATGGAGCCAGTCAGTTCGGTGGGGTTGAAACGGTGTCGCATCACCCCCGATCTGGATAACAGCCAGTTCGTGTTCGAGCCACAGTTCTATCACCATGAAGAAAACTGCCGACTATCCATCACCCTGAAAGACGGGAAACGGACGGTGTGGCACGGGGAAACCGCTGCCAGTAACCATGCCTGCTTGACTGCACGGATTGAAAAGGTGAAAACATGGTCGCCAGAATCGCCTTTTCTCTACGATGTGGAATATGAAGTGAAGAACCAAAAGGGCGAAGTGATAGACAAAGTAAAGAGTTATGCAGGAATGCGGAAGTCTGAAATTCGCGGCACTACGTTCTATCTCAACAACCAACCCTACTACCAGCGATTGGTGCTTGACCAAGGTTACTACCCCGATGGACAGTGGACGGCTCCGACGGATGAGCAACTGAAACGAGACATCCTTTTGGGCAAAGAGGCAGGATTCAATGGGGCACGATTGCACCAGAAGGTGTTTGAACAGCGTTATTTCTATTGGGCAGACAAACTCGGCTATCTCACATGGGGAGAGTCTGCCAGTTGGGGAATGGACTGGAACAATCAGGTTGCTGCCGTAACTATTCAGCGATTAGTTTATTCTGCCCATAAATAGAATCCGTCATTTCTCCGTCGGATTACAATCCCGTATAGGGG
>CALAVF010000405.1 GCA_937892315.1 uncultured Prevotellaceae bacterium
CCCGTGTGCGTTCGTTCACTCAGGACGACGCCCACATCTTTTGCCGCCCCGACCAGGTGAAGGACGAGTTCCTGCGTGTGATGGACATCATCAACATCATCTTCAAGGCACTCGACTTCAAGGATTTCGAGGCACAGATTTCGCTTCGTGACCCAGAGGACAAAGAGAAGTACATCGGCACAGATGAAGTGTGGGAACAGGCACAGAACGCCATCATCGAGGCTTGTGCAGAAAAAGGACTCCCCACTCGCACCGAGTTGGGCGAGGCTGCCTTCTATGGTCCTAAACTCGACTTCATGATTAAGGATGCACTGGGTCGCCGTTGGCAGTTAGGTACCATTCAGGTAGATTACAACCTGCCCGAGCGTTTCCAACTGGAATATACAGGTGCCGACAACCAGAAGCACCGCCCTGTGATGATTCACCGTGCCCCGTTCGGTTCGATGGAACGTTTCATTGCCGTGCTCATCGAGCACACGGCAGGCCACTTCCCACTCTGGCTCACTCCAGACCAGGTGGTTGTCCTTCCCATCTCGGAGAAGTTTAACGACTATGCACAGAAGGTGGCAGAACAACTCAATGCTGAAGACGTGCGTACTATCGTGGACTTACGTAACGAAAAAATCGGCAGAAAGATTCGCGACAACGAGATCAAACACATCCCATACTTGCTGATTGTGGGCGAAAAAGAGGCTGCCGATGGCACCGTAAACGTCAGAAAACAAGGCACTCAGCAGCAAGAAACGATGAAAATTGAGGATTTTGCGAAGAAAATCCAAGAAGAAGTTCGTCAAATGACAGAAATTTTCTAACTTTGCAGCCGAATTGAGTAAAAAACAAAAACTTAACTAAAACATACCGAAGGAAATAAACCCAGATCAACCCAACTTGAATGAAAGGTGACAACAAAAAACAGCAGTACAGAATCAACGAACAGATTCGTGTGCCAGAAGTGAGAATTGTAGGCGAAGACATTGAGTCCGCCGTCATGCCAACCCGCAACGCTCTGCGTCTTGCAGAAGACAAAGGAGTAGATCTCGTTGAAATTTCTCCAAATGCTCAACCTCCGGTATGTCGACTCATCGACTACTCTAAGTTCCTCTATCAGCAGAAGAAGAAAGCAAAGGAACTGAAAGCCAAGCAGGTGAAGGTCGAAGTGAAGGAAATTCGTTTTGGACCTCAGACGGGCGAAGCCGACTATGCTTTCAAACTGAAACATGCCCAAGAGTTTTTGGCCGATGGCAACAAGGTGAAAGCATACGTGTTCTTCAAAGGACGTTCCATCGTCTTCAAAGAACAAGGCGAAGTGCTCCTCCTCCGTTTTGCCAACGACCTTGAGGAACTTGCAAAAGTTGAGAGTATGCCATCGCTTGAAGGCAAAAAGATGTTCCTCACCCTCGCTCCAAAGAAAGCCGGTGCTCCTAAAAAGAGCCAGCAAAGACGAGACAACGAGGCTGCTGAAGCACAGGCAAAGGCTGAAGCCAAAGCCCGCGAAGAAGCGGAAGGACCCAACCCAAACAGCCCATTCGCAGGCCTGGCAGAGAAACTGGCAGCGAAAGAAGAGGAATAAGAACAAAGCAAAAAAGAAGTGCGTAACGCCTTGGTATATGCGTTGCCACACATTATTAATAATAATTAAAACTATCAAAAAAATGCCAAAAGTTAAAACTAAAGCCGCTGCAAAGAAGCGTTTTGTGCTTACTGGAACAGGAAAGATTAAGCGTCAGCATGCTTATCACAGTCACATCTTGACAAAGAAGACTAAGAAGCAGAAGAGAAATCTCGACCACAGCACGATTGTCGTAAAGGCAAATCGTAAGCAGGTTCGCGACTGTCTCTGTCTCCGCTAATCACTTCCTTTTGTGACAATCACTTTTTTAGAAAGATAAACGTCACAAGTTCGAGAGAACATTTATCAGTAAGAATTTAACTAAAAGTTTAACCGAATTGTTAGCCCAGAAAGAACGTAAAAAGACGTCGCTAACATTCAAAAAGAAAACAAAACTATGCCAAGATCAGTAAATCATGTTGCATCACGCGCTCGCCGCAAGAAGATTCTGAAGCGCGTAAAAGGTCAGTTCGGTGCTCGCAAGAACGTCTGGACCGTTGCTAAAAACGCCTATGAGAAAGGCCTCACCTACGCATTTGCAGACCGTCGTCGCAAGAAGCGTGAGTTCCGTGCTCTCTGGATTCAGCGTATCAACGCAGCAGCCCGTGCCGAGGGTCTTTCCTACTCTCAGTTCATCGGCGCTCTCCACAAAGCAGGCATCGACCTCAACCGTAAGACTCTTGCTTACCTCGCAGTACACAACGCAGAGGCATTCAAGGCTATCGTTGAGAAGGTAAAGTAAATCAACATTAGTTACTAAAATAAAGCATCTTTCTCATGCGGAAAGGTGCTTTTATTCTTCAACAGAGCCGCAATCCGATTGCGGCCCACTCAAAAAACACTAAAGACATGAAAGCATTTGTTTTCCCCGGTCAGGGTGCTCAGTTCCCAGGAATGGGCAAAGACCTTTATGAGACCAATCCCGTAGCAAAAGAACTTTTTGATAAGGCAAACGAGATTCTCGGTTTTGAAATCACCAAGATTATGTTTGAGGGTACTCCAGAAGAACTCAAGCAGACCAAGGTGACTCAGCCAGCCGTTTTCCTCCACTCTGTCATTTCCGCCATCTGCCTCGGCGACTCATTCGATGCCGACATGGTGGGCGGCCACTCTCTCGGCGAGTTCTCTGCTCTCGTTGCAGCAGGTGCCCTCTCTTTCGAAGATGGCCTGAAACTCGTGTCTCAACGTGCTCAGGCTATGCAGAAGGCTTGCGAAGCAGCCCCTTCCACCATGGCTGCCATCATCGGTCTTGACGACGCCAAGATTGAAGAAGTTTGTGCTTCCATCTCCAAGCCTGGCCACATCGTTGTTCCTGCCAACTACAACAACCCTGGTCAACTCGTGATATCCGGCAACGTGGAAGCCATCAACGAGGCATGTGAAGCCCTCAAGGCAGCAGGTGCCAAGCGTGCTCTCCCACTCCCCGTGGGCGGTGCATTCCACTCCCCACTGATGCAGCCAGCCAAGGACGAACTGCAGGCAGCCATCGAGAAAACCACATTCTCTGCTCCTAAGTGCCCTGTTTATCAGAACGTAGATGCTCAGGCACACACCAACCCTGAGGAAATCAAGCAGAACCTCATCGCCCAACTCACAGCCCCTGTGAAGTGGACTTACGAGGTGCAGGCGATGATTGCCGCAGGTGCTACCGACTTCACAGAGTGTGGTCCTGGCAAGGCTCTTCAGGGCATGATTGCGAAGATTGACCGCAACGTAACCGCACACGGAATCGCTTAGTCGGTTATGGAGAAAATCATCATATACCAAGTTCTCGCTCGCCTTTTTGGTGCCAACGCTAACAAGAACGTTAGCAATGGCACCAAAAAGGACAACGGGTGCGGCAAGATGGCAGACTTCACAGGTGCTGCCCTTGCCGAAATCAAGAAACTTGGTGCAACCCACATCTGGTACACGGGTCTCCTCGAACACGCCACAAAAGCGGACTACACGCAATATGGCATCCGAAAAGACCATCCTGCCGTCGTGAAAGGCAACGCGGGCAGTCCGTATGCCATCAAGGACTACTACGACATCGACCCCGACCTTGCCACAAAAGTGCCAGAACGCATGAAAGAGTTTGAAAACCTCGTGATGCGTACCCATAAGGCTGACCTGAAAATGATTATCGACTTCGTGCCGAACCATGTGGCTCGGCAGTACTACTCCGATGTCAAGCCTGAAGGAGTGCGTGACCTCGGCGAAGACGATGACACCTCAGCCGCTTTCAATCCCTACAACAATTTCTACTACATTCCTGGTGCCCGGTTTTCCCCCAACTTCTCGCTTCACGATGAGGAGATGGGCGATTATGTCGAGATGCCAGCCAAGGTGACCGGCAACGACTGCTTCACACAGTGGGTGGGTCAGAACGATTGGTACGAGACCGTCAAACTCAACTATGGCGTTGATTATCAGGGCTGCAACCAACTGATTTTCTGTCCTTCCACACCCAGCACATGGCTGAAGATGCGTGACATCCTCCTCTTCTGGGCAAGCAAGGGCGTGGACGGTTTCCGTTGCGACATGGCAGAGATGGTGCCCTGCGACTTCTGGGGTTGGGTGATTCCGCAAATCAAGAAAATAAAACCGTCTATAATTTTCATTGCCGAAATTTATAACCCCGACGCATATCTTACGTATTTGAACACTGGTCATTTTGATTATTTGTATGACAAAGTAGGTTTGTACGACATGGTGCGTATGATTGTTGAAGGGAACGGTTCTGCTCGTTCAATTTCGGACTATTGGAAACGGACTGGCGGTTTGGAAGGAAAGATGCTCCGTTTCTTGGAAAACCACGACGAACAGCGAATTGCGTCGCGTTTTTTCGCAGGGAATGCTGAAAAAGCCCGTGCAGCAATGATTCTGCTGGCAACGCTAAATCCTGGTCCTTTGATGATTTATTTTGGTCAGGAAATTGGGGAGTCGGGAATGTACAAAGAAGGTTTCAGCGGTGTGGACGGTAGAACGACAATCTTCGATTATTGGGCATTGCCGAGGTTTAATAAATGGGTGAACTATGGAAAATTCGACGGTGGCGGTCTTTCGCAAGACCAAAAAGATTTACGGGAGTTTTATTCTCGTCTGCTGAATTTCAGATT